>JAZRQI010000238.1:0-18187 GCA_045649705.1 Acutalibacteraceae bacterium | reverse complement strand
AAAGCCCTATAAATCAGCTTTGCCTGTTCTCAGTTGTACCATGATTAGTACACAGTTCGTACCAAATGATAAAACAAAGTGCAAACAAGTTCCTGGTACTCATTTGCACTTTGTAAACAAATTGTGAATAGGGTATTTAGTTAATTAAATCAGTTGCGTTCGATTAAATACTGATACCCCTTCATGACAGTTATGAGCATATATTCCAAATTCATGCAGTTTATTTTTGTGCTGTAATCTATGCCATATGAACCGTCATAGTATTTATACATGACTTCTGGAGAAGCAGACGGTATTCCGTATTTTGATGCTTGATAAGCAGATGTGCCAGTTGTCAAATTGACCTGCGGAATACCTATAAATCCTGAATTCAAAGGCAGTTCATGGTTTTCGTGTCCGCTTGCGGTTATTAATGGTATTAAATCGTTTGCTATTTCTAATGCGGAAAATGTATTTCCTGTCAATGGGTATGAATAACAAGTCATTTCTTCGTAAGATGTCCACACCCCATGAGTATGCCAACTGAAATAAATTGCATTTTTGTCTTTAAGCGTTTGCAGAATCGAATCAATATATTCTGTTTCCGCTTCAGACAGTGGTGCTGTCCCTCTGTATTCTGAGCTACTTGTGTCTGATGACCCGGCATCCCAGAACAGCGTGAAGTTCCTGTTCAAATCTACGCCATTCACATTGCCCCTTATGTTGTTGACGTAACCATACGGATTAGCCACAGGGATAATGACAAATTTGATATGGTTCTTCATCCAGTTATAAATGCTCGTATCATCCGAGGAATAAATCTTGGTCATCAAGTTCAGCAAAGCTCTGGCGCATGGTGGTTCGTTGCCGTGTATGCACGCATCCATGAAAAACGTTGGGAAATCATCTGCTGTATACTTTGCCCCCATTCCTTCTTGATATCCGTCAAGAGTCGGAATTGTGGGAGTAAATTCATACTTGTAAATCTGATACGTCTCTGACTCATCATAGCCAAGAGAAGTCTTTGTGATGTTGTTTGGGTAAGCTGTGACTAGCGCATCATATCCAGATATAATATCAGTGTATGAATATAAAGTGCTTGAATCGTATGCCACAGATGATACAGGCTCAAACTCGCAAGGGATGATAGAAGGTTTAAATCTGACAGAATAGTCATCATTTACCCTCATCGACAGTTTGTAATCCGATGTGGCAAGGGCATTGATTATCATGTACCCATCTGCCGTTACATCAATAGATATTTCTTTGTACGTTGTATTTGATGCTCCTACAGCAAGGCATTGATTTGCATCATTAAGCAGACAGTATGGGACAGCGCTATTGCCACCTGTTGCCGTAAGTGTGAAATGGTCACCATTATGTACTCTCAGAAACTGGAAACGCCATGTACTGGAATATCCATATGTTGCACCAGTAAATATAGAACCAACTGTCCCATTGTTTGTAATATAACCGTATTTCCAATCAGTTAATTCAATGGTTTTTAATGCTTCTATCTTCTTGTCAATGGTGACAGCAATATATATCAAGCTATGCGGTTTGGATGTGTCATAGTTAAAAATGGCATATCCGTCTGTTTTAATATAAATCGTATGGTCTGAAACCTGTGTATTTGCAGGTGCGTTTTCCAACAGTTTTAGGCTTGCATCAGTGATTCCGTATGCCCTTGAAGCATTGCCACCATACCCAGTAAAGATAAATCTATCACCAATTCTTACAGGAACTAATAATGTTCGCCATGCCGCATTTGCTGAAATGGCAGTGTTTACAGTTTCCCCGATGTCTACATTTAAAGTTCTATACCCACTGTCAAAACTAGATGATAAATCTGTCCTTGTTTCAATATGTGTCAATCTATTATTTATATCATTAGTAAAGGTATAAATTTGATTCTGTAAGCTATAGTCCTTGTAGATATAGATAACACTATCTTGTGTATGCACAAAAGCTACTTTAATAAATGATATTCCATCTGGAATTGTTATATTTAATTCTTCAGTGGAAATAGTTGTAAATGTTTTAAGTGCAAGTTGTTTTACCCAAGTTCCGCTACTGTTATACCCATGAATTCGTATACTATTAGACACGTTTACATGAGATTCCATTAAAAACCTATATATAAATCCTTCCTCAACAGAAATACTGTCAATATAACTTCCGTCACTATAGTCTGTAACAGAACCGTCATTAAGTATGTATTTTCCTTGTACTATATTGGTAGTGTTTATAAGATTTTCTATCCCAGTGATACCGCCTAAACGCTCATTTAGTTCAGTAACAGCATCACCAGTCGCTTTTGCATCGGCAGCTTCACCAGATACACTAAGTGTAGTGTCAACAGGAGTTTTACTCCATGTATTACCGTATATAATTATAGCAGGCAATATCTCATTCTGTATTACACTAGGTGTGATATTAGGTGCTACATAAGCAAGCATCAAATATGTACTGTCAAAATCTTCTGGAATATCACATGTTAAAACTACTCTTTGTCCACCACCAGTGTATGTATGGATTATTGTATATGATGCCCAACTTGGTTCTATTTCTGTAGCATTATTATCGGGTGCAGAATTACCTTTAAACAATGTATTATCTAATCCTGCTTGTTCATAATCTTCCAGTGTGTTATAAATAAATACAACATGTCCACCTTTATATTTTGTTACGTCAAAATATGCTGTGTTATAATATTCTGCTGACCCTTCTGTATCATTACCACGCCTATTGTATACATTTGAGAAACTAAGTGGTATATACCCACTAGCAAGTAAATCGCTTGCCCTTACTGAATCTCCTGCGCTTTCATATGTTTCACCAAGGAAGTTAGTTCTAATGTCAAGTAATTCAGCATTTCCACTTGTACTTCCGCTCGGAAGACTAGCGAATGTGTCCATTCTACCTTCAAGAACACTAATTCTGCTATTCTGTGTAGCAATAGTCTGGTTCTGATTAGCTAAATCAGCAGTGACACGGGCTGTAGTTTCTTCTAACCAATCTTCAGTGATAGGATTTAACAGCATAGACAGTGTTCCATCCTGTGCCATTACATCCAGTTTAGTGTCAACTTCACTCTGAAGGTCAAGATTATCAAAGTAAGTGTTTACATAACTCTGAAGTTCCTCGTATGCTTCAGTGAAATCACCCATTCTAGCATTGATATAATCTTCAAGTGATTCAGTGTTTTCACCAAGTTTCTGAGCCATGTTATTCAGAAAAGTCTGATTGATAATAAACTGTTCTGCAAATTCTGTGATACTACCAGTTGCTGTAGTAAGGTCACTCATCATGTTATTAAGATAATTTACGACCTTGCACAGTAATTCATAGTAAGACAGACTATCGTCATACACAAGCGGTAAAGCCTTCTGACACCAAAATCTAAATGGTTTTAGTTCATGAAAGGTAGGAACTGTTATATCACCACCAGTTGTTCCATAATTACCGTCTACATCAACAGGATTGAATGACGGTGTGAAATCAGCATTACTCATAGAGTTACCCCTTTCTTAATATACGTTCATGAACAGGTCATTTAATTCTTCAATAACCATCATGTCAATATTGAGCATTGTTCTTCTGTATTCTTCTAATCTTCTGCTATAGCTATCTACACCAAGTTTTCCTTTAACAGTATCCGTATAATGGTCATTGGAAGAAAACGTGTTATCTGTAGTCCTCATTGCAGAACCTGTTTCACTGTTAGTGCCCTCGGTACTATTAGTAGTTTCATTTCCATATGTATCAGTAGTATTATTTGCATCGGTGTTCTTCGTTGCGTTAGTAAGATAATTATTTCCGTCAATGTCAATCCTACTGACAGAACCCTGTGGAGTATCAGAGTAGTATTCCCATTTTGTACCATTTACTCCAACAGTTCTTAAACTATCATCGTTCCTAGTGCTTTCATCGGCATATTCGTTCTCTCTGCTAGTATGGTCTTCTTGTGTTCCATGTCCAGTTCCTGTTTCATTTCCGTAATGTGTTTTGCTGTAATTTACATCATCAAAGGGGTTAAACTCTAAAAAAGTGGATTGATAAAGCTGATTATAATACGGCATTATCTCATTCATCCTGTTCTGTAGGAAGAATTTCCACTGTCCATAGGTTTCAAAACCAATTTCACGAAAGTAAAAGTGCCTTAAAATCTTTGTCTCAAGTTCTTCTTTCGGTGTAACATCTGGAATGACAGGATAGTTGAAACTGAATATCAATGGTCTTGCAGTAGCAATTACACTATCCGTATCATTGTTCCCAACGCTTTCGGTCAATCCAGAAACACTCTCACAAATGCTTCTTAATAACGTAGTATATTTTGCCAATCATACCACCTCAATTCGTCCGTAAATCGTACATAATTGTTGACAGTCTACCGTCTCCACTTTCACCTGCGAACATCATTTCATCATCCTGTTCACGATAGTCCTCTCTGTAGTTAACCTGTACATCAAGACCAAACATTTCATTAATCTTTTCACAGGCTTCTCTTCTGGCTTGCAACCGTGAATATCTGCTTGCTATAGTTCCGCCTTGGCTTCTGGTTACTTCATCACTTACCAGTCTTTCCTTTTTCTGTATGTTCAAGTTGCTTATTCCAAGGTAAGTAAGTGCTTCATTCCAGATTTGTGATTTTAACTGGTAAATCTTATCAGCAACATACGGAGCATCAGTCTTAAGCACTTTTAATCCGTCAATGTCAAGGTTTTTGTCTCCATATATAACAGGATAATTGCCTTCCCATTGCATATACATGTTCTGCAAAGTTAATCTCTGTGTTTCTGTAGACTGAATTAAAACAGGTGTTTTCTGTGCGTTTGCGTTTGTATCAATTATTCTGTCTAGGTTATATAATCTTCTAGCGTACTGTTTTACATGAAGTATAGAATTAGTATGAAGATAATTGTTATAAATAATAACGCTGTCATCAATGGTTAAATCCTTGTTATATCCGTTTACGGCATATGCCCTTCGTCTAACAGGTATGCGGTAAACATTAAAACCACCATTCATTGCTACTTGTAAACAGAGAAATCCCAAGTCATCGTCTTTAAAGAATACGCACTGCCCATCATGGAACAGTGTTAATTCAAGAAAACGTGGGTCAACTGTTTCTGGAAGGTTAATCCATTCAAACATTGAGATTGATAACTCTGTTAGCCTGTGCAAATACTGACCATAGGTTTCAACATTTAGTTTGTTGCTTTCATCAAATGAATTGTGTCTTCTTCGTGGCACATTATCACTCCTTTCATTTTACAGAAGTGAGTTGTCGGAAGAATAGTTTCCTATTGCGGTATCAGATACCCAGAACCTAACTCCTCTGTCGAACATTTCTTCTATCTTTCTGGCATCTGATGCAGGCATATTACCGTGAACATTACACCCTAATGTCTTTACATAGGTAAATCTTCTTCTATTATGCATACTTGGAACTTTAACTTTGTTAATTCTGTAGCCAAACATTGTAAAATAGTTGTCTATAGTCTGTGCATAATCTTTTGTTACTGATTTATGCAAAACCTTGAAGAATTTATTGTTTATAGCCATCATTAAACATGAGTTTGCAGTTCCAATTACACTATCTGGAATACTCTGATAATATTGTTGGTCAGCTAATAGATTAGTTGCTGTCTGAACCATGCTACCTGCAGCACCTGCCAAACTACCAATTGCACCTGCTTCAGAACCTGTCATTGAACCACCAAGAAGGCTTGATGCAAGACCTATTGTTTGTGAAGCAACTTTTCCAATAACTCTTGTGTATCCACCACCGCTTGTCATTTGTGCAACATATGCTTTATACTGGTCGATAGCCATTGAAGCTTGCGGAAACTGCTTCATAACCATCATTTCATCTTCAACATATCCAATTCCAGAGCCTTTATACTGTGTAGGTATAATACACGCTTCTGGTACATCTGTAGCGATACCAAACCAATAAAAATGTGGCTTATGGTCAGAAAAGAACTCATACCTAAATTCATTTTCTGAACCTTCTTGGTTAATTACATTCATTACACAATAAGGGTAGTTATACAGTTTGTTATTTTTAGGTGTATATCCATCAGCATTTCCAATTGTATTACCAATCCCATGTGCTGTAGAAGTCCATGTACCTGCCCAGTTGACAGGAGATAATGGTGTTAAAGCTGCGCTTGCTGTGTCTGGACACATTTTTCCGAACACTATATTTGCTGATATGATTGCATCTTTTCCTTCTGCTTCTTCTAATAATTCATCAATTCTGTCTTCTAAATTTTCTTTACCGCTTGGACTTATATCGTATTTTTCATATTCAGCACCAGAAACTATATTACCTTTGTACAAACCTGTTGCACCTACTGTATCACTGTTTCTAGCAACGCTCATTACAAGTTGTGGGTCAGAATTTATTTCAACAATTTCACTTCTTCTTATAACATAATCACCAGTCGGAAGGTTTTCTTCTATCAGATGCTCATATAGGTTATCTGTAGCCGTACATTCACGCTCAACAAGACAAGCACCTAGAGTAAAGTTACCCATCCATGTCATCATCACGTCATCTTCGTAAAACACGTCAACCACTTCGTTATTTACATATTCAATATTTTTTATAAATGCATAAAACCATTTATTTTCAAAATTGATGTTTCTGAAGCGCATATATTGTGCATTATAAAGACTAGCTATGGTGTTAGAAGGTAGTTTTACTCTGACTAAACCTTTTCCTCTTCTGGAATATGTCTGATTTTGCACCGTGGCAATAGGAGTTAAAGCATTAAACCAATCTCTCTTATCATTTTCAGACGCAAAATATCTTACATCTTCTGAGTTTGGTGTAAGACCTAAATCTCCGTAAAACTGAATTGTACTGTTAGGCTCTACATTCATAGCAACACTCCTATTAATAGAGTGAGGGAGCGGTTAAACCCCCTCAACTCATTATTGATATCAGAACGTGAGTTTTCTGTAGTAAGTCACGTTTTGTCCAACAGTGGTATCATCAGAAAGAACATAGTTATCTCCAACCTTTTCATACCATCCCTCTTCAGAAGGATTTTCTGTTCCAACAGGTGTGACTTCCAGATAAGAACCTGCTTTGGCAAGAGTCACATAATCACCAACAGCAGACGAACCACTGATTGCAGTAGTAGCTACATAATCCACACCACCAAATGTAAGAGCAAGAGTTACACTGTCATCAGAAGCAGTAATAACAGACGCAGGAATAATTACAGCACCAAATTTCTGGATAGCAATTCCCGCTTCAGTAAGGTCTTCTGTCTGGATGAAGTTATAACCCTGTGGAGCAAGTGCAGGATTGCTTGCAGTTACTTCCAGTGTAAAGATGGTAGCTTCATCACTTACTTCCTTATTGTCAATAGTTGCAGTAAGTGTAACAGGTGCAGTAGTAGTTGCAGAAGAAGTTACAAATACAACAGCATTGGAGAACGGAGAATGAGAAATGGTCTTCCATGTATGGTAGAAATAGTTCCAGTAAAGACCACTTGCAACATACTTCTCTGTCATCTTATTGGTGTTGTCGTAAACCTGAAACCAGTTTTCATCTACAATGACAGCTTTAACATCTGCAAGAAGCGTAAGTTCTGTATCAGTTACTTCTTCAAGTCCGTCAGAATTTGCACGAATAATGTCGAACCTTTCATTGTCAAAACTAGTCCAGTCATCAATAAGGTACAGACTTCCCATGAAATCAGCTTTATCCATGTTAAACGCACTTGCAAGAACGTTTACATCGAAAGAAGCATTGAATGTTGCATCCATGAAGATAATCTGACGTTCCTTCGGTGTAGTAGTTCTTACACCTGCTTCGTTATAGTTAGGACTCATAAACGGAAGCATGTTGGAGATACCTCTGAACTTAACTGCACTCTCCTTAAGGTCAGTAAGGTCGCCAATAGACTCTGGCTTAAATGCTCCACCTGCGATAGCCTTGATAAGAAGATACTTGAACAGAAGGAACTCGTCATATTCTGCACCAGTATAAACTTGGTCAACAATCTTTGCGATAAGGGAAGTTACACCATCTACATTCAAGAAAGCCATTCTAAGGTCTTCGTCTTGGATGGTAATAGGATACATTACTCTCCAGTTAATAGCATGGAAAGCACTGCGTACATCTGGAATGGTTCTCTTGAACTCTCTTGCAGGTGCTTTGTCGGGATTATAGTCAACAGCTTTTGCAATTGCAACAAAAATCTCTTCAACTGTTTCACCAAATTCAAGATAACCTTTTTTAAGTCTGGAATAAGGATTGTTAAACGTAGCACTCTGCATACGAACAGTAGCAATCCTATTTACAAGCGCATTGATAAACTGATTGGCAAAAGCAGGTGTTCCATAAATCACCTCACCAACTTTCGGAATATCTACTGCACTGGTTACTTCGGGAACACTCTGCTGATAGTCATAAGAAGCGTTCTGACGAATAACATTTAAGATATCAATAGTAGACGCATTAAGCGTACTCTGAGCAATTCGTCTAGGCATAATATTTTACTCCTTTTCTGTAAATAAATCTTCAAACCTTAATGGTTTCTTTGGTTCATCAATCTCATCTTCAACTTCTGGATTATCTTTTGAACCAGTGTTGAAGAACCTGTCTCTGTATTTTTCTCTCCATTCTTTGTCATTGTTTTCGTATTTTTCTTTCCAATTTGTTGCATCCGATGTTTTAGCTTCATAATCATCAAACGTGTCCGAAACATCCTCAATGAGTGACAACACTGTGTCGTCCGTCTCTTCACCAAATCTCTCCTTAATTGCACTAAGAATTTCATCCTTCGTCTTTATCATTTAACTACCCTCTTTTGTATGGATTTTTTAAATAGAACCAAAATGGCATCTTCTTTGATGTTACAGGGTGTGGACCAGGACCAGGACCAGGACCAGGACCAGGTGGGTCAGGTGTCTCCCCACTCATCAACTGGTATGCATATTCACCCCAACTAACCCTTGCAGGAAAATCTACCCAGTCTGGATATGTTGAAGAGTGCCATTCTAAATCATAAAACCAGTAAGTTACTGCTTGTGTTATTGACATACTGGTGTTATAAATGTAGTCATTAAATTGTATAGATGGGTAAGAATTACTTGTTTGCCACCCCCATCTAGCACCTTGTCCATATCCCATGTCTGTATAGGTTGGGTCTGTTGCTTTAGTCAATAGATAGCATTGGAAAATACCATCGTACCAATTATATCCATCCCTTTGAGCTGCCCACGGCAATGGATTAGGATATTGTGCAGTGTAGGCAGGATAGTCAGTCCATTGTGCTAAACCCATACCACCTGCAAAGTACGGTAAATTATTCAAATTTCCGCCATGTGATGTTTCATATATACCCGGGTTCATTCCACTCTCTTCATAGAAACATCCACACGCACCTGCTATAGCTTCTTTACTCCAACCATAGTTACCTGCTAATTGGTCATAGATACAGAGAATGTTGTTATCTACTTCGGCTTGTGTTAAGCCTGTTCCGCTTCCACCTATTCTATAAACAAATTCTCTAGCCATTTAATCACCATACTTGTTAATCAATTTAACCAATTCATTTACACAACTTTGAACCAAGTGATAATCATAACCTTCTTTTTCAAGTGCAATTCTTCTTTCCTCACCGTTTCCGTATTTACCAGTAAGAACAGCAAATGCTAATGAAACAGTGTTTGGTAGTTTCAACAGATAACTTTCCATTTAATCACCTTCATTCTGCATCAAATCACAGAGTTTTTGCAAGGCTATAGTATTGTTGTTTATTGCTTGTGTTACTTCTGACATTTCCTGTTTGTGCTGTTCATTAAGTTTTGAAACTTCATCTCTGTTCTGGTCTGTGGAGTATTTAACGTACCACATCATTGCACCACAACACACAATCGGAAAACCTACAGTTGTGATTGCCTGCAAAACATCTTGAAGGTTCATTGTTCACACTCCTTTCCGATTATTGAGAGAATATCCCCTCTAATAGATTATACTAAATTACTTGAAAAAAGTCAAGATAAATGCTATAATGGTGTGGGAAGGTTGGTGCTTTTCGAATGATAAACAAATATTATGATGGAACAAAATTATTATCAATGCTAGACATAAACGGAAGGAAACCAGAAATCTATATCTGTACCACTAATAGAACAGGTGGTAAGACCACTTATTTTGGAAGACTTCTTGTAAACAGATTTCTTGATAAAGGCGAAAAGTTTGGCTTGATATATAGGTACAATTATGAATTGGATGATTGTGCAGATAAATTTTTTAAGGATATCGGCTCGTTGTTCTTTAAGGACAAAGTAATGGTAAGTAAAAGAAGAGCATCTGGTATTTTCCATGAACTGTTTCTGGATAACGTATCATGCGGATATGCAATATCACTTAATTCATGTGACCAACTTAAAAAATACTCACACCTGTTCAGTGATGTTTCAAGACTAATGTTTGATGAATTTCAGAGTGAAAGTAACCACTATTGTAACGATGAAATAAGGAAGTTTCTTAGCGTTCATACTAGCATAGCAAGAGGACACGGTGAACAGATAAGATATGTACCAGTTTACATGCTTGCTAATCCTGTCAGTATTATCAATCCTTATTACATTGAATTAGGTATTTCTGAACGTTTGCGTGACGATACAAAGTTTCTAAAGGGTGACGGTTATGTTCTGGAACAGGGGTTTATTGAAAGTGCTTCAACAGCACAAAAAGATAGTGGTTTCAATCGTGCTTTTTCTAGGAACAGTTATGTCGCTTATTCTGCTGAGTGCGTTTATCTTAATGATAATAAAGCATTTATTGATAAACCTTCTGGAAATTCTCGTTATATAGGAACACTGAAATATAACGGAAGAGACTACGGTATTCGTGAATATCCAGAACTAGGAATTGTGTACTGTGATGATAGGGCAGACTTGACATATAGGTACAGAATAACAGTAACCACTGAAGACCATGAAATCAATTATGTAATGCTTCGTACGAATGACCTTTTCATATCAAATCTGCGTTATCTATTTGAACGTGGGTGCTTCAGATTTAAGGACTTAAAATGTAAAGAAGCTGTTTTAAAAGCATTGTCATATTAGTGTATCTGCGTATGCAATCAATATTGGGAAAACTGGATAGCACACTTGAAATTATAGTGCCAGTTATATCTTATCGGTGCTGCTAACCGCTCTATTGTACCATACGTTATAGATATAAAAATACCCCACTGGATACAATCTCTTTTGATTGCCCAGCGGGGTTTTTATTTACTTATTCATTGCTTCTTCTATTTTCTCCAGAATGTAAGAATTGTTATTCCTTAACAAGTCACAAAAATTACCATCATAGTCTGGAATTTCTTTAAAAGCGGAACAATCATTACAGTTTTCACATTCTGTGCAGTTATAAAAATCATGAAGCACATCAAGAAGTTTAATTTTACTCATATCAATTTTCTCCTGTAGAACCAAAACCATTCCTATCATCGTTACCCAACTCCTTAACTCTTATAAAGTCAATTTTTTCTGGTTTCTTAAGTATTGTGAACTGACAAATTCTATCATTCTTATGTATCTTTGTTTTCCTAAAAGCTAGAACAGGCATACCCCATTCATCATTATCACCGCAATACGCTTCATCAATAACCCCTAATGAATTTGTCTGAAGTATACCCCATTTCTTGAAGGTACTGGAACGTGGTGCAATTATTGCTGTGTAACCTTTCGGAAGTTCCATTGCTACCCCCAGATGAATTACACAAAAATCACCTGCTTCAAGTTCATAATCTTCACCTGCTCTAAGGTCAATCCAATCACCAATATCATTCGTTTCTATCGGCTTTATTGTCCTCAAGTATTTTATCTTGATTTCCATCACGTTTTTCCCTTTCAATCTCATCTGATATCATAAAAAGACAAGCGCACCCTTCACCTACTATCATGAACATTCCTATTACTAAAAGTATACTAATGATTGTGTCAAAATTAATCATCTGTCTCCTTTCTTTGAAATAATCATAAGGCATATTAAAGTAACACCAATGATAGTACCGATAAATAATCCTACAATGAAAGCTAACATAATTCACCTCATTTCATAAGTTGTTTCAACCAGAAGTGTACCGCCACGAATACGTTTTGGCATTAATTTTCCGGGAACACATAACCCAATTTTGAAATCTTTCATTGTTCTTGCTGTTTTTAAAAATTCTTTCTCTTCTTCTGTAAACTCATCCCCCTCTCTTGGTTCATACCCTTCCATCGAAAGTCTGAATAATCTTTTGCATTTCTCTGGCATACCTGCACACTTTATATTGTAATATGGTGTTTCAATAGGGTTTAAGTCTTCATGCGTAACGTGTTCAATGTATGTCTTCTGTCTTGCAAAAATAGCAACATCCCAACAGCTTTCTATTTTCCAGTGGCAGAAGTTCTTATCATGCACAGGAACTCCAATTAATTCAGACGGTGCTAGGTCACAATGTATTGAGTCTGTATCTGCGTAAATGAAACCAGGTTCATCTATACCATGATAGTTTCGTTGTGCAGCTCTGATTGTAAAGTTTCTTGCGTAACTGGTGATTGCTGAACCTATCGGAATATAACCCGGTACTTTTCTATATTCTGTGACAGGCATAAATCCAATAGTTCTGTCTTCCTTTACATATGCAAGTTTGAAAGAACTGTCCATACTACTAGCCATTTTTCCGTACAAATTATTTAGGAAAAGTTTTGCCAATTCACGCATAGCACCCTTACTTTCCAGTTTCTGCTTTTTATACTTATCAATATACTCATCAAACAATCCTCTGATTGCACCAAAATAGCACCCATCTAATATTTCAAAATCAATTACATTATAGTGTTCTCTGAAAAGTATGTAGTCAGTCATTGTAAGTACCATTTCAACTCTTGTATCATGTATCTTGCCATTCATATCTTTGTAAAATGCACTGTATGTTTTTGTATTTTTGTCATACACGTCACTTGACTCTAACGCTTCAGTTCCTTTGTATAACCATGAACCTTTTATTTGTATAAATGGTAACTTACCTTCCTTAATATAAAAACGAGTTTTAATCCTCACAAAGTAGTAAACATATTCTCCAATAGCTTCGTCTGGAATAAAATCTCCTTTCCAGAACCTTGGCTTTCCTATTGGATAAACATTTCCGCTCTCACTTGACATCATAGATGGATAAAGTGAATTTACATCAGCAGTTGTACCGTTTGTGAAAATTCTGTTTTCTTTCCCCCTTACCAGATAGCACCATCCGCCTTTGTAACTGTGCCTAATATATTCACCTGCACTCTCATATCTGTATTTATCTGTGTCTAAATATAAGTCATACACATTTGGAAATAATCTTTCATATTCATCTTTGCTTCTGAATGACTTATATTCTGATAAACAACAACTACCAATTGTAAGTTTATCATGTCCCTCTTTGAACATAAATTCTAGTGCTTCTTTTACCACAAGTACATCATTCGCAATATATTTCTGTTCTTCTGGTGTAATCTCACAACCTGCGTATCTGAAACCTTTGTATTCCATATCGAGTTTCTTGTGTTTTGTTTTGAATGACTCACCTATTCTCTTAACGCTAAAAGGAAGTAATTTTAAACTGTCTCTCAACTCGATATAGTGATTATTCTTTTTGATTATAATGGTGTACCACTGACCTTTATCACTGATAGAATACTTGAATGTGTTATTCTTCATATATCTATCGTTTAACCATAACACATCAGTTTCGTTTTCACCTGTCTTCTCATATGCCTGTTCCATTTTTAAGGTAACCAGAAGATAGTCTAACCAAAAAGTTCCATCAAATTTCAGATTGTGATAGTAACCAACTACGTTTTCATTCAGACCGACAAAATAGTTGAATTGCTCATCAATGCTGTGAAAAATTTTTACATCCTCTGTGAACAGTTCAACTGATGCACTTGCCCATACTTCTGTGTGTTCCTGTCCTTCATAAACAGTAGTCTCAAAATCACACATGAAGTACCTGTATTTTTTGATACGCATCAGTATGTATCCATGTCGGTCATTCTGTCCATCACTTCCCCCATTTCTTTTGCTTCTTCATCACTTGGAATAGAACCTTTTATTGCGTCAAAAAAATCTTTATATGCTCGGTGTATCTGTTCTTTTGTTCCAGAGTAATGTACAATATTCTGCAATCCTTCTATTACATCTTCTGGCAGGTCTGTTAATGAAAACAAAACAGCATTTTTACCGTATCTTCTTATTTCACTTTCAAGACCTTTTTTCAACGAGTCTGAAGCGTCAATAGGATACATGTTAATAAGGTCGATTATGTTGTCATAAATCATTTCACCTTCATTAATAATTCTTGCATACTTTTGTTCTCTTATATCTTTTAACCTTCTTTCCTTTTCCCACTTATTGTCAATGCTTTCTGGTTTGCTTAATTTTCGTGTTTCTGCTGCTTTTCTGGCTCTTCTTGAATATACTTCTTGTCTATAATCAATACCAGAAACAATATCGCCTTCTTCTGACAATGCTGTTGCTTCTTCATATAAGTTTTTGTACCTTAATTTTGCGTATTTATTTAGGGTTTGATATTTTGCTGTTTTTAATGTTTCTTTCAGTTCTGTGTCAATACGATAACCAGACTCTTCCATTCTTGAAATCTGACGCATCATATTCCTTCTTAATCGCTCAGTAGCTGAAAGATTTCTAGCCATAATTTTACCCCTTATAAGCAAAAATAAATGCCCCCCTAAATGTTTTACCATTTAGAAGGGCAAAGGTTAAAAGGTTTTTACTTACTCGATGGAGCAGGTGATGAACTCTTTACCCTTGTAGTTTTTGCTTTCTACTCGGTAAGCTTTTACGCTCCATTCTTCATCCTCTCCTGCCATTTCATCTGCAATAGATTTAAATGAACTCCAGAAACTCTGTGAACCTGTCACATATTTGTCACCCGACTTGTCAACAATAATATAATTTTCATAATCGGTAGGGTCAGCCTTACTATTGTGAACGTTCAATACACACCAGAAGTCGGGATTAATAATAACAGGTGCTTGCTGTGTAGCCATATCAAGTTTAATAGCTGAAGTAGTATCCTTAATGGATATTCTCTGTTTTGCAGTAAGTTCCTTTGAAGATTCTTTGATTTCTACCTTAAAATCTGCCATTGTTTTTTCTCCTTTTCATGTGTACGCTTATTACTGTGCTTTTTTCTCTCTCGGTGGTAAAATGCTTGCCTGTCTAATGAAGTCCGCCTCTGACATTCCGTATAAGGTCTCCTTAATCTCGTAACCAAGAATTGAAACAGCCTTAATCGGTTCACCATCCAGCACCTTTTCAACAGCTTTCATCATCTTCTGTTCGTCTTTATAAGTGCGAGGAAGAGTGATGTTCTGTTCGAATGTTGAGCGGTCTTCTGTGTTCACGCAAAACAGCTTTACAATTGTTGTCGGAATTGTACGTGTTACCTGTGGAACTCTTGCCATTGTTATTGCTCCTTTCCTTTTATGATTTTGATAGGTTTCACCGTCACTTTTGACGGAAATGATGGGCAGGATTTGAACCTACATTGTGGTGACCGGAATTTTATGTATTCTGCCACAGTTTTACCAATTAAACTACCACCATTCTTTCAGAGGTTAAACAGAATGAACTCAAGAACTATCGTGTGAGGAAGCGAATAGTTCTCTTCTGGCACTTCTTATTATAGCAGATATGCCCGAACTTGGCAAGCAAAACTTTACGGAAGTATCGACCAGATTATGAACAGGTACAAGAAAATATTAGCAACAATGTAAAATGACTCTAAGAATAACTTTGTATCTCTGTCTAGTTTTTTCATGAAATCTTCTCCATTTCTTCTTGAACTTCTTCCCATGTATCACAGGTACAATAGAACTTGTAATCTACATAGATAAAATAAACTCCTTTTGTTCGCTCAATTGTAATATTATGCTCTTTCATATTTACACCTCATATCTATCAGAATAAACCCTAGAACAATATTTGCAAATTGTAGACCACTCATTATCATGTATGCATCCTTTGCAGGAATAATTGTTGTGCCTAAAATCGTCTACAATCTTTTGCATGATTTGAAAAACTAGCTTGTTGAAATCTGCAGACTGTGATAAGTCGTTTTCGTTAATGATTTTTAACTGATTTTTATCTATCATTTCTACCTCACTTTCTGAAATCCTGAGCATCTGCTGCAGGTGTTATTATTTAAATGAAGAGGGGACAAAACCCCTCATTCATTAAATACTACAAGATATTCTGTGTTAGGTGTCAAAAGTGTAAGTCCGTCATCATGCAACCATGATACACAAAACCCATATGTATTATGTGAGCAGATATGAAAATTCTCGCCATGCCTAGAACAGCAATACATATCAAAAGCATCATCAAAAGCACTCTGTTTTTCTTGTGACCATTTTGTATAAATGTGATACAGTGTTGTTCCTTCTTTTATCCTTGCTTTAGCAATAATTTGTTCCGCTTGTTTTGTTCCTTCCGCTACAACAACGACTCGCCTATCATTGTTATAATATGGCATCATTTTTCTTAACTGTTGAACGTACTTCTTGAACTCTTTTTCTGTTCTTTTCATTATATTTTTCTCCTTTCTTTCCTGCACTATTTTGCAGAAAACCAGTGGCAGGATTTGCACCTGCCCACCACAAAACGATGCTATTCTGGTTATTTCATATTTTGAACATATTCTAACACGTCACGAACTACCTGTCTCACTCTTAATCATTTGGTTATTTGCTGAAATACAGTTTCCACATGTTAGCTGTAAATTTGTGACTGAGATATGATAATAAATTTTGGTAATCAAATCCGTCAATCACATTGTAGCAAAATAGCCTATCTAACATATCACTGTCTTTCTTGAACTCAGAAACAAAATCCTCATCCATCCTAGCATCATAAAGCATATGAAGATATTTATTTCTTTCCGTCATCATTAACACAAGTTTATCAGTCATATAATGTTGCTCCTTTCTTTTTATTTTGATAAAAACCAGTGGCAGGATTTGCACCTGCCCACCACAAAACGATGCTATTCTGGTTATTCTGTTTTTGTTCCCCTAGGTGGGAGAACTTTAGCATACTTGATGAAGTCATCTTCTGACATACCATAAAGAGTTTCAGTTATTTTTACATCCAGTGTCTGAACAAACAAGTAACCATTAGGAAGATGTTCCCGTATGTACTGTGCTATCTGTTTATCTGAAAGATTACTTGCAGAAGGAACAGGAAGCGTAACATTTTCTACTGTTCTGGTCTGTCCATTTACAGCCATGATAACATATTCAGAAGTTTCCACTGTTCTTGTGACCATTCTTTCACGTGCCATAATAAAAATCCTCTCTTTCTGTTTGTGTTAGTGTTTGTGTTTTCTTTGTGCGGTTCTTTCTACGATACCGTAAAACGCTTAACCGTTTCTATCTTTACTTATGAACGGATATTACATGACATCCTGTGTAGTTTCATGTCTCCTAGACTATCTCTAACTCATAGTCTGAGCAGTTGTTCGCTTTGCCCATTTACATCTGACTGAAAGATTAAACAACCTAACTTGAAAGAATCAGATAACCCTTTTTATGACTTTATACAATGGTAGGGATAAACCAGAAAAGAGACAAGCGGATTCGAACCGCTTAAAAGCCTGTTTACTTAATCCCTTTTTGAAAGAAAGGCTTGGCGTTGTCGATTTGGGCTTCTGCGTGTCACCATGCTACACAGTAAGAATGGGCAAATGAGCCGAATATTTCATGATACAGAAGGCACAAAAGCGAATGAGCTCTTGCAGTATCCGTCCATAACATCCTAATATCCCAAACGTCACCTATTCAGTTGTAAAGGTACGTGCTGTTTACGGGTAACTTTAATAGACCTCACAAACCTTAATTTTGTGCTGATTAAAATGTAAGACCTATTCAATTGAAAAAACCTGCCATCAATCACCCCACTTCCTATGTACCTGAAAACTTGACTTCCTTAACTGTCTATATAGTACCACAGTTTACCCCATTTGTATATAGGCAATTTTCACAAATTGTTTTGTATATTTTGCATAATGCAAAGTGCACAACTGGTGTACCCTATTTTAGTGCAATATGTCTATATGCAAAGTGCGCAACTGGTGTACCCTATTTTAGTGCAATATGTCTATATGCAAAGTGC
>JAZRQI010000237.1:0-5634 GCA_045649705.1 Acutalibacteraceae bacterium | reverse complement strand
CTCTCTTTCAAGAACAGGCAAAGAAATTATCTCCTGTAATATGATTGAAGATGAAGGCGAAAAACTTGCCCTCAACGGAGACAAACTTTCACTCACATTCAAACCCTTTGAAGTGAAAACATTTATTGTTAAAGAATAATTATAACAAAAAACCGACTTATCAGTTGATAAGTCGGTTTTTAATTTACATATCATTTCTTATTAAATCTTCATAAGTTTCTGCTTTAACTACAATTCTTTCCTCATCACCATTGAGCATCACAACTGCGGGACGGGGATTTCTGTTATAGTTTGAGGACATTGAGTAGTTGTAAGCACCTGTTGAAAGCACTGCCATAATATCTCCTGACTCAGGTTTCTGTATATAAGTGTTCTCCTGAATCATATCTCCGCTTTCGCAACATTTACCTGCGATTGTAGCAAGGAAATCTGCTTTTTCGTTTGCTTTGTTTGCAACTACTGCCATATATGATGACTGATAGAGAATATATCTTGGGTTGTCACACATACCGCCGTCAACTGACACATAAGTTCTCACATCGGGAATAGTCTTGATTGCACCTACTGTGTAAAGAGTAACACCAGCTTCACCAACTATCGACCTGCCGGGTTCAATAATCACAAAAGGTGTTTTAAGTCCGTTTGCAATACACTCCTCTTTAATGACAACTGACACTTTTTTCATATATTCATCAAAAGATGCAGGGTTATGCTCTTCAACATACCTGATGCCGAAGCCTCCGCCGATGTCAAGTTCTTCAACCTCATAGCCTGTTTCATCTTTTATGTCTTTCATAATGCCGACCATAACTTTAGCCGCATGCTCAAAAGATTCTACAGCAAAAATCTGAGAACCGATATGACAGTGAATTCCCTTGAAACAGATTTTTTCTGCACTGATAGCTGTCTTTATTGCTTTCATTGCATCCCCTGTATCAAGGTCAAGACCGAACTTTGAATCTGTCTGTCCTGTCATAATAAAGGAATGAGTTTCTGCCTCAATGCCGGGTTTAACTCTGACAATAACATTGATTACAGTGTCAAACTTTTCTGAAATCTCGATAAGGTTATCGAGTTCATAAAGGTTGTCCACCATAATTCTGCCTACACCGCTTTTTACGGCAAATTCAAGTTCGTTGTAAGACTTGTTACTGCCGTGGAAATAAGCGTTCTCCATAGGAAAACCTGCCTGCATTGCAGTGTAAATTTCACCACCTGAGACAACGTCGATACCCATATTTTCTTCGTTGATTATTTTATACATGGCTTTACAGGAGAAAGCCTTTGATGCATAAATAACTCTGCCGTTGCCGTCGTAATTCTCATTCATTGAGTTTACAAATTTACGGCAGTTTTTCCTGATAAGCACTTCGTCCATAACATAAAGAGGAGTGCCGTATTTTTCAGCCAGGTCAATTGTATCGTGACCACCGAAAACAAGGTGTCCTTTTTCGTTGACACCAAGGCTGTCTGAAACAAACATCTTTATCAATCCTTTCGGGAATTACACAATTGAGGAATCGATTACCTTTCTCAGTTCATCTCTGCCGTCACCATTGAGAGATGAAAAAGGAATAATCGCAACAGGATTAAACCCTTCAAGTTCAACCTGAATTTCCTGCATACGTTTTGCGTATTCAGTCTTGTTGAGTTTATCGCTTTTTGTCATAACAACTGCAAATTTGAAATTGTTATGAGCAAGATATTCTATCATATTAACATCGTCTTTTGTAATGCTTCTTCTCATATCAGTAAGCACAACAACAAGTTTAATGTTTCTGTCCGAGGCAAAGTAACCTTCCATAAGGTCTGCCCAACGTTTTTTCTCGTTATCGGAAACTTTCGCATATCCGTAGCCGGGCAAGTCAGTAAAATAAATATCGTCAACTGTGTAGAAGTTGATAGTCACTGTCTTTCCCGGAACTGAGCTTACACGCGCAAGACCTTTTCTGTTGAGAACCTTGTTGAGGAGTGAACTTTTGCCTACATTTGAACGACCTGCAAATGCAATTTCAGGTTTTGTTGACGGCGGCAACTGTTTGAATGTACCGTAAGAAGCCTCGTAATCTGATTTTTCAAATTTAAGCATTTGTACCCCTCCTCTGAGAAACTTTTGTTTCACTTATAATTTTTCTTTCAGGTTCTTTGCGTACTTTTTTCTCAGTTTTCTTTTCAGCCAAAGCATTTTCAAAAACTGTTTCGAGATTTTCCGCAAATACAAAACAGATTTTTTCTTTTACAATATCTTCCACTTCATCAAGGTCAGATTTGTTTTCTTCAGGAATAATCACAGTCTTTATTCCGTGACGGTAAGCTGCCATTGTCTTTTCTCTGAGACCTCCGATAGGAAGAACTTTACCTCTGAGTGAAATTTCACCTGTCATAGCAACGTCACCTCTGACAGGAGTGTCACTCAGAGCAGACAACAATGCTGTTGCAATTGTCACACCTGCTGAAGGACCGTCTTTCGGCACTGCACCTGCAGGGAAATGAAGATGAATATCTTTTGTCTTATAGAAGTCTTCTTCTATCTCATATTCCTTTGCTTTTGAACGAATGAAGCTTACTGCAGCAGATGCTGATTCTTTCATCACATCACCGAGAGAGCCTGTGAGTTTGATTTCGCCTTTACCTTCAAGGACAGCCACTTCAACCTGAAGCATTTCGCCGCCTACGCTTGTCCAGGCAAGGCCATTGACTACACCAATTTCATCTTTTCTCGTGATTTTTTCTTCTTTATATTTTCTTGAACCCAACATCTCTTCAAGGTCAGCAGGTTTCACTGTGACCCTCTTATCACTTTCATCAAGTTTGAAAGCAGTTTTTCTGCACACTGCGGCAATCTGCTTTTCAAGAAGTCTGACACCTGCTTCTCTTGTATATCCGTCAATAATTTCACGCAGTGCCGCATCTGTAATTCTCAGCATATTCGCAGGAATTCCGTGCATTTTTCTCTGCTTGGGAACAAGATGTTTCTTTGCAATGTTGAATTTTTCTTCGTGTGTATAACTGCCAAGTTCAATAATTTCCATTCTGTCAAGAAGAGGAGCAGGAATAGAATATTTATCGTTTGCAGTTGTGATAAACAACACTTTACTCAGATCAAACGGAACTTCCAGATAATGGTCGCAGAAAGTATTGTTCTGTTCCGCATCAAGAACTTCAAGAAGTGCTGATGAGGGGTCACCCTTATAATCAGAACCTAACTTGTCAATCTCGTCAAGAAGCATCAGAGGATTAGAGCTTTTTGCCTGTTCCATAGCAGCCATGATTCTGCCGGGCATTGAACCGATATAAGTTTTTCTGTGGCCTCTGATTTCTGCTTCGTCGTGGACACCACCCAAAGAAATACGGACATATTTCCTGCCCATTGATTCTGCAATTGAACGGGCAATTGATGTTTTACCAACACCCGGAGGTCCCACAAGACATATAATCTGACCATTTATATCAGGATTCAGTTTTCTGACAGCCAGCATTTCAATAATTCTTGTTTTAACCTTTTCAAGACCGTAATGGTCACGGTCAAGAACTTTTCTCGCATTTTTCAAATCAAGTTTGTCTTCTGTTCTTATATTCCAGGGCATATTGAGAACTGTCATCAGGTATGAACGTGATACTGTTGCCTCAGGAGAAGAAGGTGACATTTTTTCAAGACGGCTGCATTCATCAAGAAGCTTCTTTTCGTGAACTTCTTCAAGTCCTATAGCCTTGATTCTGTCTCTGAAAGACAAAATTTCATCTTCAACAGTTTTTCCTTCTCCTAATTCCTCGGAGATAGCTTTCATCTGTTCTCTCAGAAAATATTCCTTCTGATTTTTATCTATTCTTTCCTGAACTGTTGACTGGATTTTTTCTTCAAGAGCGAAAAGTTCAATTTCGCTTTTAAGCATTGTGCAGCATTTGAGAAGTCTGTTTACAATGTTGAGTTCACTGAGAATTTCATATCTCTGTTCATACTCAATCATAATATTTCCTGCAATATAATCTGCAAGTCTTCCGGGATTTTTCACATCAATTACACCCAGCAAAACATCGGGAGCAAGACGAGGTGCCGCCTGTGCATATTCTTCAAAAATATCTTTAAGTTGTCTTGTCAACGCATTTACATAATCTTTTTCTTCTTCTTTGATTCTGTGGCTTCTTGTAAGTTTAACCGATGCTTCAAGATAAGGCTTGACGGAAATCATCTCTGCAACTTCCGCCCTGTACATACCGTTGACTGTTACACGTATATTGTCACTGTTAGGAATTTTTGTTACCTGCTGAACCGTTGCAACAACGCCGATTCTGAAAAGATCAGAGGGTGTGGGTTCCTCGATTGAAACATTTTTCTGTGCAACGAGAAAAACCTCTCTGCCGTTTGCCATTGCCGCTTTTATAGCTGCAATAGATTTTTTTCTGCCCACTTCAAAATGAAGCTTCTCCTCGGGAAATATAACAAGTCCCCTGAGAGCCACAACGGGCATTACATCAAATAAAACGTTTTCCATATCTTTAAACCTTAAGCCTTTCAATCCACTATTCACTATATTATAAAGTAAATCGGCATTTTCGTCAATGACAATAATGCTGTAAATAATAGAATAACTGTAAATTTATTTGAAACTTTTCACTTAAAAAATTTCCATTCTCATCATTGACACCCGATTCTCACAGTGGTATCATTTATCAAGGTGATAAAAATGAAAAACAAAAACACAGGACAACTTGCGGGTACTCTCTGTGTAACTCTTGCAGGTATTCTCTGGGGTTGCATCGGGATTTTTATTAGACACTTTTCTCTTACTTTAACATCAATGCAGATTGTTACAGTCCGTACCTTACTGACAGTAGCCATTCTGTTTATAATACTTTTGATTTTCAAAAGAGATATGTTAAAAATCAAGTTGCGGGATATGTGGTGTTTTATCGGCACAGGTGTGTGCAGTATAATTTTCTTTAACTACTGCTATTTCAAATGTATGAATATGACCTCCCTCTCAGTAGCAGCGGTTCTCCTCTACACCGCACCTGCAATGGTAATGATAATCTCATCAATTGTATTCAAAGAAAAAATAACCGTCCAGAAAATCAGCGCACTCCTGTTGGCAACACTCGGATGCGTACTTGTCAGCGGAATCACAGGAACAAATGCACTGATTTCAAAAGAGGGAATATTAGTCGGTCTCGGAGCAGGACTTGGATATGCTCTTTATTCAATTTTCTCCCGTGCCGCCCTGAACAGAGGTTATAAATCTCTGACAATTATTTTCTACACTTTCCTTGTGGCACTTATAGGACTTATACCTTTTACCGACTGGAAAGCAATAGGAAATATAATGTTTGAAAGCAACGAAGAGTTTCTTTACTGCATCCTCTTTGCAATTGTAAGCACTGTTCTGCCATATATCTTCTACACCTACGGACTTACAAAACTTTCCCCATCAAAAGCATCAATTATGGCATCCATCGAACCCGTAGCCGCAACAATTGTGGGATTCATTTTCTTTAATGAACGCCCTACTACCACCGCATTCTTCGCCATAGCCTGTATATTGTTTTCAATAATACTCCTGTCACTAAATAAAGAAAACTGAAAACCAAAGAAATTTCAAGCACCGTATTCAACAGTCAGTTGCAATACGGTGCTTT
>JAZRQI010000236.1:0-8310 GCA_045649705.1 Acutalibacteraceae bacterium | reverse complement strand
TGCAGACTGAAACATCCCGCGGAAGCTGGTACTATCATCCTGATGACCGTTCAGTTGAGGGTATCCGACTTACTCGTCAGCCAAGTCCCTGGATAAGCGACCATAGTGCTTTTACTATGATGCCTCAGATAGAAAAACCATATGTGGAATTTGAAGATTGCTGGTCAGGATTCGACCCCGACGAGGCTGTTTTACAACCCCATTACCTTAAATGCTATCTCAAGAGACCTTTCTGTGATTTTGAGCTTACCCCCACAGAATACGGTGCTTGTGTAAGACTCAGTTTCAAGAAAGATTTCGACCGTTACCTTTCTGTTCTTCCCGTAAAATTCAATTGCGAATATGAATTTGACAAAGAAACTAACCGACTTTATTGCTGTACCGATTGCAATCAGGGAAGAAAAACTCACGACAAAGGCAGACTCATCGGCTACTACGTTTTCCAGTTTGACGAAGATTCTGTTGATGCTGACAAAATCCTTACAGGCAGCAGAGAAACCTGTGACACAAAACACAATCTCAGCATCAAGGGTGAAAATACAGGTATTCACATTGCACTGAAGAAAAAGGATGTTACTTTTACCGTTGCCACATCATTCATAAGCTATGAACAGGCAGTAAGAAATCTTCAGTACGATTCTGTTTACGATAGTTTTGATGAACTCAAAGCAGAAAACGAACGTATATGGAACGAGTATCTCAGTAAAATTGAAATTGATGCAGACGAAGATACAACGAAAACCTTCTACAGTTGTATGTACCGTACCTTCCTCTATCCTCACAAAGCATACGAGCCTGACGAAAACGGAAATCCCATTCACTACTCCCCCTCAGCAGACAAAGTACTTCCCGGTGTAAGATATACAGACAACGGATTCTGGGATACATACCGTACCAACTATCCTTTCTATGCAATAGTGGCAAAAGATATTCTTCCTGAAATAATCGAAGGATATATTCAGGATTATATTGACGGCGGTTGGCTTCCCCGTTGGACTGCAGGCGATGCAAAGAACTGTATGCCCAGCACCGCTATTGACGCAGTAATTGCCGATGTTGCTACAAGAAATCTAATTTCAGAAGATTTGCTCAGAATTGCCTTTGAGGGTATGGAGCATCACGCAAATAAATCTTCCACTGTTGCTGCATACGGCAGAGAGGGTTGCGAGGAATATCTGAAATTGGGTTATGTACCCTGCGACAAATTCTCCGAAAGCGTAAACCTTACTCTTGACGCAGCATACTTTGACGATTGCCTTGCAACTGTGGCTGAAATATTAGGTGAAAATGATAAGAAAGAGAAATATCTTCTCCGTTCAAAGAATTATAAGAATATTTTCGACAATGAAACAGGCTTTATGAGGCCTAAAGATTCCGAAGGCAACTTCAAGCCTGATTTTGACCCCGTAAGATGGGGTGGCGACTATACAGAGGCCGCTGCATGGCAGACAAGTTTTGCAGTACAGCACGATATTGACGGTCTTGCATCTCTTTACGGAGGAAAAGACGGTCTTATTAAAAAACTTGACGAGTTTTTCTCTACACCTGCTGATTACAGAGTAGGCGGATATAACTACGAAATCCATGAAATGACCGAAATGGCTGCTTGTGATTGGGGTCAGTGTGCTATATCCAACCAGCCCAGTTTCCATATTCCGTTTATCTACACATATCTTGGTCACCCTGAAAAGACAGAATGCTGGCTGAAGAAAATCTGTGCTGAGGGCTTCTCCTGGAAAGATGATGGTTTCCCCGGAGACGAAGACAACGGATCGATGGCAGCATGGTACATATTCTCCTGTCTCGGCATATATCCCATCACTCCCGGCAAACCCATCTACACTAACTGCAAACCAATGGTTGACAACATCAGAATCCTCGGCAAAAAAGCAGATTTCACAAAATACGGAAACATCATCACATATGATGATATAATGAAAGAAATCGAAGAATAATAAATACAGCATCGAAAAGACTCACAGAGGAGTGGTAATGCACATGAAAATAGCACTTTTCGGCACAAATCAGATTCAGTTTTCAAAAGTTTACACGCCTGAAGTTCTGAAAAAACTTGGTGAATACGGTGAACTGTCAGAAAAAATCAATCAAAAAAATCTTGAAGAAAACGCAGAGTTTCTTGCCGACTGTGAAATTGCATTTTCGACCTGGGGAATGCCTAAGTTCACAAAAGAAGAAATTGCAAAGTATATGCCGAAGCTGAAAGCTGTTTTTTATTCAGCAGGTACAGTTCAGTATTTCGCACGTCCTTTTCTTGAAAGCGGTATAAAGGTTTTCAGTGCCTTTGCGGCAAATGCCGTACCTGTTGCCGAATATACTTTTGCACAGATAACACTTGCTGCAAAAGGCTTTTTCCAATCTGCAAAAAGTTACAAAATTCTTCCCTTTCGTTCACACCGCTTTGCAAACTCTGCAACGGGTAACTTTGAATGTAAAGTAGGTCTTGTGGGTCTTGGCGCAATCGGAAAAATGGTTGCAGAAAAACTCAAAGACCTCGATGTGGAAGTTTATGCCTGTGACCCCTTTGTTCCTGAAGAAACAGCAAAGGAACTTGGCGTTACACTTGTTGAGATGGAAACACTTTTCAGTGAGTGCGATATCATCAGCAATCATCTTGCAAATAAACCTGAGCTTGAAAATATATTCAACGGCAAACTTTTCAAGAGGATGAAAAAACATTCGACTTTTATAAATACAGGAAGAGGAGCACAAGTTGACGAATATGCCCTTGCCTGGTCACTTCTGTGCCATCCCTCAAGAACTTTTGTGGGAGATGTTATAAAAAATGAATTGTTTCCGTATATCTGTCCCCTTTTCTGGTGTCACAATGCAATTCTTACGCCCCACATCGCAGGAAGCACAGGTAAAGAACCTCAGAGAATGGCTTATTATATGATGGAAGAAATGGAAAGATTCAGTTCGGGTGAACCTGTAAAATACGAAGTTACTCCCGAAATGCTTGAAAAAATGGCATAACTGTGAATTTTAAAAACGTAAAACTATATTCAGGAGAAAAGTTATGGAAGTAAGATTGATAAAACCTGAAGAAGCTGTGGATTATCTTAAGATATCTGCTGCATCATTCATCTGGAAATTTGATAAAGACGTGGATAAAGAAGTTGAAATACCCGTTCTCGGTGCTTTTCACGATGGTAAGCTTATTGCAGGTATAGAGTTGTTCGATTTCAAGTGCAATTACTGCGGGAATCTGATAAACACGCTCGTTCTCAGCGGAGTATGCAGTCAGCCTGAATACCGCGGAATGGGAAGCGTCAGAGCAATCTTTGATGAGGTGGGCAGAACTGCCGTAGAAAACGACATCGTGGCAGGTTTCCTTTCACCCTTTTCAATCTCATATTATGAGAAATTCGGATTTGCAAACCTTAACCGCACTTTTGCTGTAAGAGTTCCTTTTCATAATCTCACACATATACCTCATAATAACGATGTTGAGCTTTATACAGGTGAACAACTTGAAGAACTGTGCGAGCTGCACAACAAATGTGTTTTCAAGGAAAACCTTATGACAATCCGAGAAGACAAAAAGCATTTCTGCCAGAAGCCTCTTGAAGAAGCAGATTACACATACATTCATCGTAACGCTTCAGGTGAAGCAGACGGATATGTACGTTTCAATGTAAAGCGTCCCGATGAACTTGTTGCAGAAGAGTTATTTGTACTGACGCCTGATGCCCTTAAAGGAATTGTGGGTTTTTTACGTAACTACGACGGCATCGTAAAAACTCTTCTTGTAAAAAAACAGTATCAGGGTTCACCTTTTGCCTGTCTTGCCGACAGAATAGACGGTATAAGTTACGAATATCAATACGGCTATGCAGGCAGAATATACAATCTCAAAAAACTGCTTGAAAACAACGTTTATCCCCAGGAATACGGCAGATTCAGCATATTAAGCCTTGACAATCTGGAACAGAATAAAGGAATTTTTGATGTTGAATATCAGAATGGCAAAGCAACCGTAACACAAAGAACTGACGGTGATTATGACATCTCACTCACTCCTCCTGCTGCCGCGAGACTCTTACTTGCAGGCGAAGGTCATACAGCAGAAACAGCACTTTACATAGACGGTGTAGAACTGAAAAACAATGCTGATGATTTCTTCAGAGCATTCCCTCACCGTGCAACACGTTTTACAGACAGTTTCTGGTCAATATAAATAAAAGCAAAACAAAAACCTCCGTTTGAAACGGAGGTTTTTAATGTTTATTTGTAATTTCTTACGATTTTAAGAGTTGTTGTTTTGGGGAATTCTTCATCACGGATTTTGATTTTGTTGACGTTTTTGAAGAAAGGCATCTTACGGTTGAAATCATTAACATCTGCCTTGATTCTTTCCCTTGCATCAGGATATTCGCTTTCGTCAAGGAAGAATTCAGCAACGATTTTCTGGTCTTCATCGTAAACAAGAACTTCTTTTACATAATCAATTCTTGAAAGCTTGTCTTCAAGTTCTTCAGGAGAAACGTTCTTACCGTTTGAAAGACAGATAAGGTTTTTCTTTCTTCCCACAATAAAGAGGAATCCGTCCTCGTCAATTCTGCCGTGGTCACCTGTTTTGAACCATTCACCGTCAAAAACTTCTGCAGTTGCTTCAGGGTCATTGTAATAGCCAACCATTACGTTTGTACCCCTTACATAAATTTCACCAACACCCTCTTCGTCAGGGTTATTGATTTTAACTTCGCAACAATCAAGGGGAGTACCGACAGAGCCGAATCTGAACTTGTCAGGTCTGTTACATGTAACTGAGGGTGAACATTCAGTAAGACCGTAACCGTTGAATATATCAATACCGAAATCGTGCATTCCCTTTTCATATTTGGGGTCAAGCCATGCACCGCCGCAGATAATCATGCTGAGGTTTCCGCCAAGGCTTTCGTGAATTGTCTTGAAAATTTCACGGCGCTTGTCGATGCCGAGTTTCATAAGGAAATTACTGATTTTAATACCCTTTTTCAGAACATCTTCTCTGCCTGATTTCTTTGCAGTTTTCCAGATTTTATCGTAAATAATCTCAACTACAAGAGGCACACCTGAGAAGTTATAGGGCTTGTACTTTTTAAGGTCATTGGGGATTGTACGTACGCTTTCACACATATAACCCCAGTCGATAAGGATGTATGATGAGAAAAGTGCACTTACCCAGGCATATGTATGGTTAAGTGGCATAAAGCCGATTGCATGTTTACCTGAAAGAACACGGCAGGCAGATGATGCATCACTTGCAATATTCTTGTGAGTAAGCATAACGCCTTTACTCTTTGCAGTTGTACCTGATGTGTATGCAATACAAGCAAGGTCTTCAGGTTTAACCTCTGCATCAAGGAAATCCCTGTTACCGTTATCCATTGCTTCTCCGCCAATTGCCAGATATTCGGGGAAATCTTCCATACAGAAATAGTGCTGGATATTTATTTTGGGATTTTTCTTAAGTTCTTCAGCAAAATCGATGAAATAGTCTGTATAAATAAAAGCATCGCAATCACAACGGATAAGCTGGTCTTCGATATCCTCAAAAGGAAGCTTTGCATCCATAGGAACAGAAATATTACCACCGCAGAGTGTTGCATAATATGCAATCATCCACTCAAAACAGTTTTCGCCGATAACGGCGATTTTCTTCTGACGGTCAAGACCTTTAAGGGCAAGGAATGTACCGAAAGAACTTATTTCACGCCATGTCTGGTTATAGTTACGGGTGCATTCTTTTCTGTTTTTATCAAGGAAAACAAACTGTTTTCTGTCCCCGCCTCTTTCTGTGCCTGTAACGACAATTTCTTTGATAGTATTGTATTCGGGTATGTTTTTATTGCCAAGGTTTTTATGCTGCTTTCTCATAGTTCCCTCTCCATATATTTTTTATTGATAACCGTTTTATTTTATCGGTTTGTTGTTTTGATTGTGTTTGAAAAAGGTTAACGAAATGTTAAACCACCTCTGTACAAATTCAACCAACACACAAACTGACATTTTCAGGTTTCTTTATTTTCCGGTACGATTGCTGAATTTTACTGTGAATACGCTTCCCTCACCGGGTATACTTTCAACATCGATTTCACCGCCGAGAATGTCAACAACTCTTTTTACAAGAGCAAGACCCAGTCCGTTTCCTTCCACTGAATGCGAGGTGTCTCCCTGATAAAATTTATCAAAGATATGATTCAATGTTTTTTTGTCCATTCCGCAACCTGTGTCCGAAATGCTTACAACAACATCATCAATATTTCTTTCAAGCATTACACCTATTGTTCCGCCGTAAGGAGAAAATTTGATTGCATTTGAAAAAAGATTTGTCCATACAATCGAAACCAAGTCAGGTTCGGTATCTATATAAACATCTTCATCAATTTTAATGTCAAGCTCAAGATTTTTTTTGCTCCATTCACTTTCAAAGTCAAGCAGACATTCACAAAGTATTTCACTGAGATTGCATCTCTGCAGAACAGGTGAAATATTCTGAGATTCCAGTTTGTTAAGTTTCAGAATGTTAGTAATCAATTCCGAAAGATGTCCTGTAACCTTCTTGATGGCTTTTGCATATTCCACCCTTTTTTCTTCGGGCAAATCAGCTTCTTCAAGAAGAGAGCCGTAATTCTGCAATACTGCAAGGGGTGTTTTAAGCTCGTGAGAAACGTTTGAAATAAAGTCAACCTTCAGCGTTTCTATATTGGACAATTCCTCTGCCATAGCATTGATATCAACTGCCATTTTTCCGAAATAACCGAACTTCTTTACTTTTAATCTTGCAGTGAAATCGCCGTTTGTTATTCTTTTTGTAACCTCAAGAATTTCATTCAACGGTTTCTCAACCCAGACTCTTCTTCTGAACTGATTGACAAATGAAAAAATTCCTGCAATGAAAGCGGTGTTATAAAAAGTAAAGATTGTTGCAAAACGGATATTTCCCTGAGTATAAACAAATCCGTTTTCGATTTTGAGTATATAAAGAAACAATGCAACGTTACCGCCGATTATAACCCCTACCAGCAAAAAGAAGAGCATATAGTTGCCGAATGCATTGATGATTTTTTTAATCATTTAAGCACCACCTTATAACCGAGTCCGTGGACGGTTACAATTTCGAATTCTTCACAGGCAGAAAATTTTTCGCGAAGTTTAGTCATATATACATCAACTGTTCTTGTACCTGATGTCGTATCGGCATCCCAGAATTCATCCATAAGTTTTGAACGACTGAATGCTTTTTTCGGGTATGAGAGCATTTTGAAAATAATATTGAACTCACGCAATGTAAGCTGAATTTCTTCTCCGTCATAGGTTGCTGAATGCTCTTCAGCATCAAGGACAAGTTTGCCCACAACAACTTTTTTATTTACCACGATTTTAGCTCTGCGCAGCAATGCACCGATTCTGAGATTAAGCTCATCAAGGTCGATAGGTTTTACCATATAATCATCAATACCTATACCATATCCCATTCGTTTTGACATCAAATCATCCTTTGCAGTAACAAAAAGAATGGGTATTTCTTTATTTGTTTCTCGCACGGTGCTCGCAAACTCAAATCCGTCAGCACCGGGCATCATAATATCTGAAATGATAAGGTCTATCTGGTTTTCATAAAGCACATCATATGCTTCGTTTGCATTATATGCGCTGAAAACGTCATAACCATATTGAGAGAGATAGGTTGAAACAGCTTTATTGAAATCCTGATTGTCTTCAACTATAAGAATTTTAGCCATAAAAAACACCTCAAAAGTTATTATAACACATAATAAAAAAAAATGCATTCTTTTTCAGCAAAAAACGACCCATATGTTATATAAAATAAAAACATACGGGTCGTTTATTAAATATATTTAACTTTTGGTGCCGTTAAAAACTTATTTGCTCTGAATAAATTCTGCGAGTTTACCGATTGTATCGCATTCCTTGAAATCTTCTGCTTTGAGTTTTACACCGAATTCGCTATGGATTTCCTCACCGAGACAAATGAGGTCGAAAGATGACATACCGAGACCGTTTTTGATATTTGTGTCTGCTGTGATTTCATCATCGGGTTCAACATAGTTAAGAATAAGTTCAATCAGTTTTTCCATTTTATTTCACCTTATCTTCCTTGATTTTTTTAAGAATTTCTGAAACTTTGACATCGGGGTTTTCGATACCCATAACGAGAGTATCGTGAATTTTATCGTAGAAATGATGAAGCTCATCAAGAGGACTGTTTACTATTCTGTACTCAAAGTTGAAATCAAGACCGTTATCATAGGCCCTGTGCATAACTGTAAGATAAAGAGGCTG
>JAZRQI010000235.1:0-9678 GCA_045649705.1 Acutalibacteraceae bacterium | reverse complement strand
GGTATTGCCGATACAGGCGACAGTCTCTACGCTGTGAAAAAGCTTATTTACGATGAAAAGAAGTACTCAATGTCAGAACTTATTGACGCACTGGAAGCAAACTTTGAGGGATACGAGCAACTTCATCACGATTTCAAGAATTGCGAAAAGTTCGGCAACGATATTGCAGAAGTCGACACAATAACTGCACGTGCACTTAACCGTTTCTTCACCGTCCTTAAGCGTAACAATACATATAGAGGTGGAGTGTTCACAGGCGGATGCAGTACATTCTGCCGTGCTGCAGGATACGGAAAACAGACTGCAGCACTTCCCAACGGAAAATTGAAAGGAGAACCCCTCCTTGCAGACAGCATTGCTGCAACACCCGGCCGTGACACAAACGGGCCTACTGCACAAATCAAATCTGTTCTCAGATACAATCATACCGATGCTTGCAGCGGATTTGTATTCCAGAATAAGTTTGAAAAGAAAATGTTTGCAAGTGAAAAAGGCAAATCATCTTTCATTGCACTTGCAAAGGCATATTTTTCGGGTGGCGGACAGCAATACACCATTACGGTCGTTTCTCCCGAAGATCTCCTCGATGCAAAACTGCATCCTGAAAATCATTGTAACCTTATTGTTCGCGTGGGCGGCTACAGTGATTATTTCGTAAATCTTAACGGAGAACTTCAGGACAATGTTATTGAGAGAACGTTTATGAATATGTAATTCGGTTTTAGTTTTTTAGTATTCGAGAGACTTGAACACTTACTATTGCAAAACTTAAATCTTAATGATAAAATAGAAATATAACAATTATAAAAAGAGGAGTTGAAAATATGTTTTCACGAATAATTGCGGTGGTAATGTGCGTTGTTTCTTTTTTCACTACCCCGTTTTCTCTGATGGCTGACAAAACGGACCTTAAAAAGGAACTTGCAAAAGGTAACTACGAAAGCCCTTATATTGTAAGACCTCTTGATGAAATAACTGTTAACAGCATATCAGTTGACGAATACTCAATTGTTACTCCCGACGGCACTCTGTACTCCAATGCCGCTGAGACCCTTTGCGATGAAATTTATAAGGCTTGTGGCAAAAAAATAGACATAGTTAAAAGCACTGACTCAAAAGCTTTTATAATTGATTCCGCTCTTAATGATGATGACACTTTCAGCCTTAGGGTTGAAAACGGTAATATCTACATCAAGGGCGGTGCAAAAGTTGGAATTTCACGAGGAATAACTGCTTTTGCAGATGAAGTTCTGCTTACTTCACAAGGAAGTTTCGACTTTAAAGACGGTTATGAATTCAATAAAACATTCTCAGATTATGTAACATATGAGGATTTTGGTGCTGTGGGTGACGGCAAAGCAGACGACTTTGAGGCTATTGTGAAAACCCACGAATATGCAAACGAAAACGCTTTAAACGTTTTTGCAGATGAAACCGCAACATATTACATCGGCGGTGCAAACAAAACTGCTTACATAAAGACCAATACAAACTGGTCAACTGCACGTTTTATAATTGATGATACAACAGTTGAAAACAGAAACGCCTGGGTATTCAACGTTGCTCCGTCAAAAGGTGCAACAAGTATAACCGATAAGGTTTCACCTCTCAGAATGGATGCCACAAACATCGGTACAACACTTGGTGGAAAAAGTCTTGTTGTGCTTACCGACTCCAATGTCAAGAGGTATATCCGCAAGGGTGCAAATCAGAACTCAGGCAGTAATCAGACGGATGTTATACTTGTTGACGAAAACGGAAATATTTCACCTGATACTCCCCTTATCTGGGACTTTGATGCAATTACAGGAGCTACCGCCTATCCCATAGACACCGAAACATTGACTATAAAAGGCGGTAAATTCACAACTATTGCAAACAATGCTCCCTCTGAGTACAACTACTATGCAAGAGGTATTCAGGTAAGACGCTCAAATACCGTTATAGACGGAATATATCACGATGTTAAAAACGAGGGCAAAACAGGCGCTCCCTATTCAGCTTTTGTCAGTCTTTCCTGCTGTGCTGACGTAACAGTAATGAACAGCACATTTACAGGTCACAAAAAGTATGTAACAATAGGCTCTGCAGGAACAGAAGTATCTATGGGTACTTACGATATAGGTGCTGCCACAGCAATTAATGCGAAGTTTATCAACTGCAACCAGACAAACGACATCACCGACGGTAATTATTGGGGAATTGCAGGTACAAACTACTGCAAAAATCTCGTATATGACGGTTGTGTATTTTCCCGCTTTGACGCACATCAGGGTGTTCTTAATGCAACAGTCAGAAACTCTGTTCTCGGTCATCACGGCATAAAACTTATAGGTAGCGGAACTGCTCTGATTGAGAATACAACTGTTTTATCTGACTGCTTTGTTCACCTTCGTGAAGATTACGGTGCAACCTGGAACGGTGACCTTATTATCCGCAACTGTAAATTCTATCCCACAGGTGTTTCAAGTCATATCATCAAGGCAGAAAATTCAGAAGACCATAATTTCGGTTACACCTGCTATCTGCCCCAGAAAATAGAAATTGACGGCTTATATGTTCACAGAATAGGAATCAATTATCTTTTCAATATGGTTAATTCAAAGCACATTCTTGATTCATACAATGCAGAACATCCCGTTGTTCCTCCCCAGGAAATAACAGTTAAAAATTTCAGCAATCTGTTTTTCGGAGACCTTTTCGTTTCGATGAATAAGGCGATATTCAAAGTCAAGATTTCATCATAAATAATCAAAAAGCAGTACATAGCCTGAATTTTTCAGATTATGTACTGCTTAAGTTTTTATTCTGATTTATTTTTCAAAATAGATTGCTCCGCTCTGTGCAAAAATCAATGGTGGTAAATCCATACCCTTTTGTTCAGGGATTCTTGATGCGATGGCGAAATCGTGGATTTTACTGTATATAAACCCAGGTTCAAAGACTACGTGTGCACAAAGAAATCCCTCTTTCTTGACGGGAAGAGTAACGGAATAATCCTGTACTTTCTTTGCGGTATATGTAAAGCATTCACCGTCTGAATCAAAAACTATGAGTTTATGATTTCTCCACATTTTTTTGACATTTATTGTAACGGATGTGTTTTCAGTAAGCTTTACCGTATCGCCTAAAACTGCATCACCGCAAGTGATATCAAGGAATGTTGTGCCGACTTCAAAGCCGATTGTTGTGTGTCCTTTGACAATAGCATCGAGGATATCTTCTGCAGAATTTGATTTTGCATAAACGTATGTAACCGGCCATGCCAACAGGTTTGTTATAACGTAATCTCTGTGGTAATCACTTCCGCCTACGATGGGAAGCTTATGACCGTTTCTCATCTGCTCATGCCACCACTCTGTGCATTCAAGATTGTCGTAATGAGTGGGAGCATTCCAAACTTCAAGAACATCTACGTCCTCTGCATTCTTTTCCCATCTCCAGGGACATTGCTTACAGTGAGGATGGTTCATACAGATAACTGCTCCCCGCTCCTTTGCCTTATCCTTAACACGCAGGAAGTCTTCATAAGTTTCGCAGGTTTCATAATCTTCCTTGTCTATAACATCCTTGACTCCCCACATATTACAGTGTCCGCCGTGTTTTGTAAGCTCTGCACCGTAAATGAGCGTGATTCCCTCAACCTGAGGAAACTCCTCACAATTGACATTGTGGTCAGTAATCATAAGGAAATCAAGTTTATTCTTTTTGGCTTTGGCAACAAGTTGTTCCAGTGTCAGTCCACCGTCAGAAGCAACTGTATGGCTGTGAGGAACGCCCTTATACCATTTGTAACCTTCGTAACTCATTGTGGTTCTCCTTTTATTTAATTATACGTTTAAACTCTCGTTTTCCTCGTGACGTTCAGCGCGCATCTTTTCAAGTTCACGGTACATCTGTTCCTTTGTTTCACCCTCTACATTGTACATTGTTTTGAGGATAATTGACTTGAGAAGATTACTCAGAGCATAACCGAATACAAGGAATGCAAGTAACCACAGACAGGTTGTCATATATGTGGGCTCAGCCTGCATTGTAGCAACAAGGTCACCCTCTGCTGATGACTGATAGCCAACCCATGCAATCATAAAGGGAATCATAAGCTCTCTGACATAGTTAAGTGCTGTCTGAATCCAACCGGGGACAATGCCCTGAATTGCTTCAATACGTTCGCCTACCTGCCATTCAAGGTAGTCGTAATATTCAACTGTGAAGTGTGAGTTGGAAAGCTCCTGAACACCTATGCCTACACCGAAAAGGAAATAGAACGCATAGAAGAAGATACTGTTCCAGCCTGAGAAGAACATAAGTCCCATCTTTGCTTCAACAAAGCATATAGCAAAGAGAATACCTGCTGAAATGAGAGCATAAGGTCCGCAGAATTTAAGCAGTTTTGTAGGCTCGTATTTCTTTGAAAGCTTTGCAGTTATGAGATTTCCTACAACTGTACCTGCTGCGGTGGGGATAGTAAGCAGGATATTCTTTGATGAACCTACTGTAATTGCTGCAAGGAGTGTTGACATCTTACCAAGCATAGCAAGTACATTCACCCACTGCATATACTGGAACGCACGATAATTTTTGTATTTAAACAGTGAAAACAAGGTCTTTGATATTTTAACTTTTTGTTTCTTCGGAAGTTCAATTCTTTCCTTACAGAACAGACCGCACATCAGATTGCCTACAAAAGTAACACAAGCCGCAACAATTGCAAGAGTCATATACATTGCATTTTTGTCGTCGCTGAAAAGACCGTAAACGAATGTTGCAATATATGCTCCGCCGTAACCTATGTAGTAAGACAACTGCCAGAGAGTTGCAACTGTCTTTTTCTCTTTATGGTCAGGTGAAATAACCTGAGCCACATTAGCACCAAGGTTGTTGAAAGCATTGAAGACTGTCTGACAACAAGCGATTCCATAACGGAACAGAGTCATCTCTTCCACAGTCATATTCTGAGGAACATAGAAATAGAACACTGTAAGCAAGAACATTGGTACAAGGCAGATAATATACCACTGACGGTATCTGCCCCAACGTGTTTTCCATTTCTGAACAACAATACCTGAAATCAAACCGAACAGCACACCGCAGACAGTTGTAAGTGTTGTCTGAACAGCAAGGATACTTGCTATCTTATCAGAATCCACACCTACAGGGCCGTAATAGAGCTCGTGCAGGAAGGCTGCCGCAAGTGTACCCGTAAGAGTTGTGCCGAACATACCGCCTATACGTGCAAGCATAAGGCATACATACTCGAATTTTGTAATGTGTTTACCTGTATCGACAGGTAATGCGTTTGACGGAATTGTATTTACAGAAGCTTTTGCTTTTTTCATGAATCCATCTCCCTTTTAATTATTTTATTAAATTTTACTATATTTTTTCTAAAAAGACAAGTAAAAATATCAAAATATGACATTTTATCTTGAAAATATTTAAATTGTTAACTATCAGACCTGTTTATAATTGAAAAAATTGTCAGAATGTGTTACAATACCTTATAAATTCTTTCAAAGGAGAGTCAGTTATGAAGATATCAGTTATCAACGGCAGTCCTAAAGGTAAATACAGCATCACACTTCAGACAGTTATTTATCTTGAAAAGAAATTCCCCCAACACGAATTCTCTGTCCTCAATGCAGGTCAGCAGATTAAATCTCTTGAAAAGGATTTTTCAAAAGCAAAAGAGTTGCTTGAAAGTTCTGATGCAGTTCTTTTCTCCTACCCTGTTTACACCTTCCTTGCACCTTCTCAGCTTCACCGCTTTATTGAACTTGCAAAGAAAAACGGAGTTAATCTTAAAGACAAATATGTAACTCAGATTTCTACTTCAAAACATTTTTACGACATAACTGCGCACAAATACATAGAAGAAAATTCTCTTGATATGGGAATGAGATATATCCGCGGACTTTCTGCTGATATGGAAGATTTGCTCAGCGAAAAAGGCAGAACAGATGCAGAAAAATTCTTCGAGCGTTTCCTCTGGTGTGTAAAAGAAGAGGTTTACACTTCTGCTTCACCGAAAGAGTCTTCTTACTCCCCTGTCCCTGCTACTGTAAATAAAACCACTGATTCTCAGAAAACAGATAAAGACATTATCATCCTTACTGATGAAACTGACCCCGAATCAAATCTCAGTAAAATGATTGAACGTTTCCGTAACACTTTCTCTTACGAAACAAGAATTGTGAATATTTCAGAGTTCCCCTTCTCAGGCGGTTGCCTCGGTTGTTTCCGTTGTGCAGTAAGTGAAAAATGTGTTTACAAAGACGGATTTGATTCATTCCTCCGTGAAAATATTCAGAAAGCTGATGCTATCGTTTATGCTTTCAGGATTTCTGACCACTCTATGGGTACCCGCTTTAAAATGTACGATGACAGAAACTTCTGCAACGGTCACAGAACTGTTACAGTAGGTATGCCTGTAGGCTACATTGTTTCAGGTGAACTTTCAAAAGAAAACAACCTGCTTTCAGTGATTGAAGCAAGAAGTGAAACAGGTGGTAACTTCCTTTCAGGCATTGCTACTGACGAAATCGACACAGACAAGCAGATTGACACTCTTGCAAAAACTCTCACCTTTGCTCTTGAAACACATCACACTGCTCCTGCAAACTTCTGGGGTGTGGGCGGTATGAAGATTTTCCGTGACCTTATCTATCAGATGCGCGGTATGATGCGTGCTGACCATAAATTCTACAAAAAGCAGGGAATCTACGATTTCCCCCAGAAAAACAAAGGCAAATCAATCCTTATGTATGCAATAGGCGCTCTTCTTTCAAATGAAAAAGTTCTCTCAAAAATGGGCAACAAAATGAACGAAGGTATGCTGATGCCATATGAGCAGATGTTCAAGAAAATGGATTCTCAGAATAAATAAAGAAAAAGAGTTAACTGATTTTTCAGTTAACTCTCTTTTTTTATCAGAATCCACCGTTTACCGTAATGGCGTTGTCCATTATAACAGATGTTGTGTCCACATCTTTGCCGAATGCTTTATAGTTATCCATACGGATTTCAACTGTATATTTCCAAGTACCTTTCACAATTTCTCCGTCGCTGTTTATCAGTACTTTGACAACAGGTTTTGTATAATATATTTTTGTATCTTTCTCGGAAAGTTCAAGAGGAATTCCTAAATCTTTAAGCTGCTTTACTACTGCGCCGATATCACCTACTGCAGTTATTACGTGACCTACACTTCCTGAAAGTGCATCGTCACTTGGTCCTGATACCTGTTCACACATAACCATTTCAATCGCAGTATTATTGCCGACTTTATACGCTTTTGCAGTTGCTATATCAGATGCTGTAAGATTCTTGTATCCGCCTGTAATGCCCGTTGTTTCCTTTGAATTGTTGGCAAGAAGTTTTGACATTATAGGCATTATGAAATCAAAGAATCCCTCAAATTCACCGTTATTTACAGAGATTTTTTTCAAAGAGATTTTCTGTGCCGATTTTGCTGAAGCATTTGATTCCTTTGCAGCATTTTTATAAGTTTCAACTATCTTTTCTTTTGTCCACTCATCAGATGAAACAGGTTTCTTCGCAGTTTCTTCTTTTTTTACAGATGATGTTGTTTCGTCATCTGTTATTGTAGTCTCTTCGTTTTCAACTGTTACTTTTTCGTCTGATGAAGTTGTTTCTTCAGTTACGTCTTCATCTGTAGCCTTTTCTTCCACAGTTTCCTGAGTCACGTTCTGAGTTGTAGTTTCCTGAGAAATATTCTCCTCGTCTTCACCATTGCATCCGCTAAACGCAAATAACATAACAAACAACAAAACGATTGCAGAAATTCTTTTTATGCTCATATATATCACCTTTTGAAATTGTTTTAACTATAAATATGATATCAATATTGCTCTCTTTTGTCAACAAAAACTGTTTGACTTTAATCCGTTATAACAGTATAATGTATCCAAGGAGTTGATAGTATGAAAAAGTTAAGTAAAGCAGTAATTTTTTTTCTGATTTTATGTCTTTTTACAACACTCTTACCGATAAACGCTTTTGCAGCTGATATAGGTACAACCTACTATGTTGACAGCGTAAACGGTGACGATTCAAATGACGGACTCAGCCCTGAAAATTCCTGGAAAACTCTGACACGTGCATCAGCAAACATCTATTCTGCAGGTGACTGTATTCTACTGAAAAAAGGCAGTTACTTCTTTGGCGGATTCACTCCCAAAGGAAGCGGCACTACAGAAAAGCCAATTACACTTGCAACTTACGGTGAGGGAGATTTACCTGTACTTACCAATGCTCCGCAAGACCCACAGTATCTGCCTGTAATTAACATCTGCGATGTTTCACACTGGGTCATAAAGGATGTTGAAGTAACTGCACCCAACGGCACAGGTATTCTTATTTACTTTGACAACCAAATAGTTGAGGATATCACCGTTGACTCCGTGGTTCTGCACGACATACAGAACTATGCTTCTGACGATTACTACGGCTCACAAAGGGCTGCTATCAGATTGTTCGGTAACACCGGCAAACCTTACAACTACCTTTCTGACATTCATATAAACAACTGCGAAATTTATGACTGTGGTTATGGGATCTTTACAGGGGGGCACTACAACAACGAAAGCCCTAATTGTGAAGCAAACCCCTATAACAAAGACATCCTCGTTGAAAACTGCAGTATCTACAATCTCTACGATGATGGGTTCATCATGGCTCAGTCCGAAAGACTCACTCTCAGAAACACAAGCATTATCAACACCTGCCTTAGCAGCGGAATCTACGCTACTGCACCCACATGGACATGGGGTGTCACTGAGGCACTTATTGAAAACTGCGAAATTGCAGGTGCAAAAAATATAAAAGACGGTATGGCCTGTGACTTTGACGACCACACCGATAACAGTACATATCAGTACATTTACTCCCATGATAACATAAGATTTATGTGGAACTGTGTTTACATAGAAGACCATTTCAATAACACTGTAAGATATTGCCTTTCTGTCAACGATAACGTAACAACAAATGCAGGAAGTTGGAGCGGGTTACCCGAAATCGGTTTCAAATTCTATAACAACACAATTATAAACGGCAGTGATTACTGTTTCCGTAGATATTCTGACAGTTACATCTGTAACAACATTTTCAGTCTTCTTCCGGGACACAGAGTTATATTCAACAAGGAATATGAAAATACAGTTTCAAACAACTGCTACTACGGCAATCTCCCCACAAGATTTGACGAGAGCTCTTTCTGGGCAGACCCGCAGTTTGCAGGAACAGACCTGACCGACAAAAACAGCTTTATGCTAAAAAAATGTTCACCCTGTATCGGTGCAGGTATTCAGGTTGAAGAGGATATGGGTGAACACGACTTCTACGGAATCCCCCTTGATGACACTCACAACATAGGTTGCTATGAAGGTGACGGAATTGATTTACCCAAAACACCGTTCAACCTTTTCTTCACAATAAAAAGAGTGTTTGAAGGCATCGGCAGATATATTATGAGTGCATTTGAATAAAACTTTAATCGTTAATGTAGCATTGACGCTTAAGACTGTCGATAAATCCGTATAAACATATATGCAGATATTATGTAAAAATTTTTTCAAATAAATCGGACTAAAAGTAAAAAGAATCGGGTGATACGTCGAATATCACCCGATTTCTGCATATATTTGTCATTCTGCA
>JAZRQI010000234.1:0-1518 GCA_045649705.1 Acutalibacteraceae bacterium | reverse complement strand
GTTTTTGACTCACCTCTCACATTACAGATTTCTCAGGCAGTTATTCTCGGAAGTTCACTTATACCGTTATATCTTTTAATGCGACACTTTAAACTTTCAAACAAAGTAATTGCACTTATGATGGTGACATTTGCTTTTTATCCCGCAGTTGCGGGAGGTACAATGTACGACTTCCATGAAAACTGTTTTCTCCTGCCTTTCATTTTATGGCTTCTCTACTTTGCAGAAAAAGAAAAGCATATACCTATGTATATCTTTATGCTTCTTACCTTTTCTGTCAAAGAAGATGCACCCATTTACATTGCTTTCATTGCATTATATTTTATCCTTTCAGGCAGAAAGAAACTTCACGGAATCACAATGTTCCTGTCATCTATAATCTATTTTGTGTTCGCCGTAACATTCCTCAAAAACTTCGGTGAAGGTGCAATGACGGGAAGATTCGATAATTTTATCACCGACCAGAACTTAGGTCTTGCAGACGTTATAATTACAATTTTCAAAAACCCTGCATATTTTATTTCCCAGTGCATTTCAGAAGAAAAACTGCTCTTTATTTTGTTTATGCTTCTGCCTCTCGCATTCCTTCCCATTCTTTCAAGAAAATGGTCGCAGTTTATTCTCGCAGGACCTCTTGTTCTTATCAACCTTATGTCAGACTATCCGTACCAGCATTCAATATATTTCCAGTATGTTTACGGAACAATTGCAGTGTTCTTCTATCTTGCAATACTGAACCTTGCCGATAACCCCAAAAACACGAGAAAATATCTGGCACCACTTTCTGCTGTTTTTTCAGTAATAATCTTCGCGTTCTCAGTTTCTCCAAAACTTACCTATGTCAACAGGCTTGATGTCAACCGTGAAGATTATGTGAAAATCCGTGCAGCCCTTGACACTATTGAAGAAGATGCATCTGTTCTTTCCACAACATTCTATATCCCCTACCTTTCACAGCGTAAAGAAATTTACGAGATTGAATACTGCGTGAAAGATACAGATTATGTTGTAATTGACACACGATATGCAAGTGCTGATTCAAACAGAGAAAAAATTGATATGACAAAATACGAGCTTGTTCTTGAAGAAGAAAATTTGGTTGAAATTTACTCTAAAATTAAATAATAAAAACATATCACCGAGGGAAAAATAACCTCGGTGATTTTTTTGAAAAAGTATAAAGAATTGTTTGTAGTTTTTTCCGTAGGCGCCATACTTTACAGTATAATTGAAATCCTGTTCAGAGGTTTTACCCACTGGACTATGAGTCTGACGGGAGGCACTGCCTTTCTGATGATACACATTTCAAACTTTAAAATGAAAACTAAAAGTCTTTTTATGAAATGCCTGACAGGCTGTGCAATAATTACTGCACTCGAATTCATTGTAGGGTGTATTGTAAACAGAAAATTCCACATGAATGTTTGGGATTATTCGGGGCAAAAATATAACCTGTTAGGTCAGATATGCCCTCTGTTTTCCTGTTTCTGGTTCTTCCTCACATTACCTGCTCTTTAT
>JAZRQI010000233.1:0-1601 GCA_045649705.1 Acutalibacteraceae bacterium | reverse complement strand
AAGTTCAGTTGGAAAACTATTAAAACTGCAGTTGAGGCACAGGATAACTGCGGATACGATTTGACTCTCAGAGGATCAAGAGAGCTTAACGAAAAAATCAAAACTGTTGACAGTGCATATTATTACTCATATGTTTGTAACTCAACTTACAAAACATCAAAAGGCACATATCTGCCAATTGCATCAAACTTTGCAATGTTCTATCTTACATCTCTCTATATCGGTGCTGTCGAAGGTAAAACAATAGACGGTATTTATATGGATGAAAGCTGGGCAAAAAATGACGGAATAGTACCTTTCGCCAGTGCCCTTTATCCCACAACCGATGCAGACAATGCAAAAAGTTATGAGGAAGTCGTAAAATCAGGAGAAGAAATAAAAACAGGTGTCTGGTACCATATGCCTGTTATGGAAGGATTCGACCACTTCGATTTCTGCGGAACAATAGATTATCCTACAAGTTTTGAGGATTTCTACTTTACACTTGTAGAAACAATAAATAAAGCGTAAAGAAAAACCTGCCTTTCGGCAGGTTTTTTAATGCATAATTTTTGTAAATTACTATTCCATTAAATCACTATACTGATATACCTTTACATAATCTACTATAAACTTCGCATCCTCTCCGGGGGTATTTTCTCTCTGTGACGGAATACCGTCTGAGCCTCTCATTTCAACTGAAAGAATAAGGTATTCTTCATTCTGACTTACACCGCCGTAACTTGTGCGGAATGTTTCTACTCCGTTAATGTAGAAAATGTATTCGTTTTCGTTCCATTCAAGACCGTATGTATTGAAGTCCTCATAGGGATTTCCTTTAATGAAGAATTCTCTTGAACCCATCATCTGATGTGCTTCATTGTAGCCATCAAAGTGAAGATTTGAACTTATCATATTGTTGAAAGTTTTTTCATAGCGGTCACTTTCGAAAATATCTATTTCTGTACCGTCTCTGCCATTGCCGTCTTCATTATAAACACCGTCATTCATAAGCCAGAATGCACTCCATATGTCGGCACCCTTTGGCAGAATGCAACGGCACTCAAAATAACCGAACTTCTGACTGAAATCGTTTGGTGCATCTTTGTCGGTATCAATACCTGCAGTGTACCAACCGGCACCTGCACCACCCATTCCTTCTTCAAGATATGTTATGGGGATAACAAGATTTCCGTTTTCTGTATAAGCAAGATACTGATTCCAGTAACTGCCCTTTCTTGCTTCTGTTTTTTCCCCGTATTGGTAATGTCCTGACCATATGCTTCTGTCAAGCTCTGTGTCAAATTCTTCAATAAATGTTTCACGGAATTTGCTCATATCCACTTTTTCTCCCATAGGATAACAAGGAAAGTCAAGCCACGCGCAGAAAGAAAGTATAATTGAAACAAAAAACGCTGTAATGCTGCTGAAAAACTTATTCATTTAAAATTCTCCTTTTAGAATTTTTTATGACATCATTATATATAATTTTTTCATATAAATCAATATCACCGCAGACTTTTAAAAATCTGCGGTGACTTATAATTATTTGTTTTCAAGTTCTGCTTTACCCTCAGGAGTATCGCGGTAATAATAAGTTTTTGTTTCTCTGTGAGTTGTGG
>JAZRQI010000232.1:0-7511 GCA_045649705.1 Acutalibacteraceae bacterium | reverse complement strand
CCGTAAACTTTAAGAAGTTCTGTTGCAGGACCTGACTGACCGAATTCATCATACACACCGTGTTTAACAACGGGAACAGGAACAGATTCTGTTACAACTTCGCTGACTGCTGAACCGAGTCCGCCGATAACACTGTGTTCTTCTGTTGTTACGATGCAACCTGTTGTTTTTGCCGCATTGATGATAATATCTTTATCAATGGGTTTGATTGTATGGATGTTAACAACTGCTGCACTGATACCTTCTGATGCCAGGCTTTCCGCAGCAACAAGTGCTTCATTAACCATAAGACCTGTTGCGATGATTGTAACGTCAGTACCCTCTCTGAGCTGAACGCCTTTACCAAGTTCGAATTTATAATTTTCATCATAAATTCTGGGAGTTGCAAGTCTTCCGAAACGAAGGTAGAAAGGACCGTTCACTTCTGCTGCTGCAAAAACTGCTGCTCTTGCTTCAACATCGTCTGCGGGGTTTATAATTGTCATACCGGGAATTGTTCTCATAAGAGCAATGTCTTCACAGCACTGATGGCTTGCACCATCTTCACCTACAGAAATACCTGCGTGTGTTGCACCGATTTTAACATTAAGACCGGGATAACCGATTGTGTTTCTTACCTGTTCAAAAGCTCTACCTGCTGCAAACATAGCAAATGAGCTTGCGAAAACTGTGTAACCTGTTGTTGCAAGACCGCCTGCAACACCCATCATATTACACTCTGCAATGCCTGTATCAAAGAATCTTTCAGGGAATGCTTTTTTGAACATTCCTGTTTTTGTTGCCTCTGCAAGGTCGGCATCAAGAACAATAACTTTTTCATTAACTGCACCAAGCTCTGCAAGGGCAGCACCGTAAGCCTCTCTTGTGGCTTTCTTAATTACATCTGCCATTTTCTTATGCCTCCAATTCTATGAGTTTTGCATTAAGTTCTGCCATAGCAGTTTCGTATTCTTCTGCACTGGGTGCTTTACCGTGCCATGAGCACTGGTCTTCCATAAAGCTTACACCCTTACCCTTAACTGACTTTGCAATGATAGCAGTGGGTTTTCCTTTGAACTCTTTTGCTGCTGAGAAAGCTGCTTCAATTTCGTCAAAAGAATGTGCGCAGATTTCAATTACATTCCAGCCGAATGCTCTGAACTTTTCGGGAATGGGATAAGGTGAGTTTACCTGTGCAACAGTACCGTCAATCTGAAGATTGTTGTTGTCGATAACTGCAACAAGGTTATCAAGTCCTTTTGCACTCGCATACATTGCTGCTTCCCATACCTGACCTTCTTCGATTTCACCGTCACCAAGAACTGTATAAACTCTGAAATCTTTACCTGAAAGTTTTCCGCCGAGAGCCATACCTGCTGCTGCAGAAATACCCTGACCCAATGAACCTGTGCTCATATCAACACCGGGTGTTTTACGCATACTGGGATGTCCCTGAAGACGTGAACCTGTTTTTCTGAGAGTTTTAAGTTCTTCAACAGGGAAAAAGCCTTTATATGCAAGACAAGCATACAAAGCAGGTGCTGTATGACCTTTTGAAAGAACAAAGCGGTCACGGTTTTCATCGTCAGGATTTTTGGGATCTACTCTCATCTCGTTGAAATAGAGATAAGTCATAATATCTGCGATTGAAAGTGAGCCGCCGGGATGTCCCGATTTTGCGTTGAATACACCTTCAACTATTCCCATTCTGACCTTACACGCTTTGATTTTGAGTTGATTTTTTGTTGCTGACTCCAAAGTTAGCCACCTCCGTCAGTTTTTACTGAGTTTGCCTAAAAATTCCGTAAAATAATCAGGCAATTCACTTGTAATTTTAATTTTTTCTCCGGTTGCAGGATGCTTGAAACCTATGACTGCAGCGTGAAGACACTGTCCGCCAAGCTGTTTTATAACCTTTGAAGGTCCGTAAACATCATCACCTGCAACTGGATGACCTATATATTTCATATGCACTCTGATCTGATGGGTTCTGCCCGTTTCAAGAATCAGTTTCACATGTGAAAAATCCTTGTATTCTTCTATAACCTCATAATGTGTCACGGCATTTTTTGAATTTTTGTCCGTTACACACATCTGCAAACGATTGTTGGGGTTACGCCCTATAGGCGCATTTATTGTACCCTCTTTTTCTTTAAGATGCCCGTAAACTATCGCCTGATACTCTCTGTCAAAAGAATGGGCTTTGATTTGTTCTGCCAACGCAAGGTGTGCCAAATCATTCTTTGCCACAATCAGAAGACCGCTTGTGTTTTTATCAATCCTGTGGACTATTCCGGGACGTGCAACACCGTTTATGCCTGAAAGACTGTCACCGCAGTGATACATGAGCGCATTGACAAGTGTGCCGTCGTAATTCCCTGCTGCGGGATGAACTACCATCCCCTTAGGCTTGTTCACAACAAGCAGACAGTTATCCTCATAGCGTATGTCAAGAGGAATGTTCTCTGCCGTAATATCAGGTTTTACAGGTTCAGTGGATTTCACTGCAACAACGTCACCTACAGACACCTTGACATTTTTGCCTACAGGTTTGCCGTTGACGAGTATTTCCGAATTTTCAATAAGTTTCTGCACATAGGAACGGGTAAGATTTTCGCACTTTTTCGATACAAATTTATCTATTCTTTCTCCCTTGTCCTCGTCCTGTACACTTATAATAAAAGCATCAACCATTTTTCTGACCTTTCGCATCTTTGAAAATGTCAATTATAAGATAAACAATTATCATCCCTGCACCAATACAGACAAGACAATCTGCAAAATTGAAAATTGCAAAATCCATAAACAGAAGTTTAATATAATCTATCACATAACCGCTGAAAAGTTCACTACCTCTGAAAATCCTGTCAATAAGATTTCCGATTCCTCCTGCAAGAACAAGAATTGCACTTGCAACAAGCAATTTACTTTTAATCTTGCCTGAAAGGAGATACACAAGACCTGCCACAATTATAACAAGAGTTAAAATTGAAAGAAGCTCTGTATGATTTTCAAGGATGCTGAAAGCGGCACCTGTGTTTTCGGTATAATTAAACTCAATTATTCCGGGTATAAAATCTGCGCTTCCGATGGGCATAAGACGGCTTGAAACAATCGCTTTTATCAGCTGGTCAGCAGCAACAAGAACTGCTATACATATTATTGACACAAGCTGTACCATCTATCTGCTCTCCTCGGTTTTTAATTATTTTTTTCCAAAAATGTTTTTAAGGAAACTGAATCCTTCGCTGTCGTCATCGTCATCATCTTTGCCGAAAACATCGTCAGCATCCATATCGTCAGTTTCAATATCAAAAGATTCGTCTGCCATATCAATGTCATCAAAGAAGCTGAAACCCTTTTCTTCCTCTTCAATTTCATCATCCTGACTAAGGAACAGACTTTCGTCTTTTTCGATTTTTACTGCATCGTCATCTGAGAATGCAACGTCAAATTTTCTGTGACGTTCAGGTCTTGAAACAGGAATATCATCTTTTGTTGCTTCTTCTGAGAAGATGTCAACATCTTCTGTCTTAAACTCAAAAGGTGCTTCTTCCTCTTCTTCATCTTCTTCCTGTTCGCCTTTGATTTCTTCAAAATCTTCTGCTGTAAATCTGAAACCTTCACTTGAACCTGAATCTGAGAAAATATCTTCGTATTCATCTGCTGATTCTTCTTCTGCGAAATCGAATGAGAAATCTTCTTCAGGAATTTCTTCTGTTTCTTCTTCAATTTCAGTTTCTTCAACGATTTCTTCTTCAACTGCTTCTTCAGTTTCTTCTTCAATATCAAAAGAGAAGATGTCTTCTGCGTTTTCTTCTGTTACTTCATCTTCTTCACTGAAGTTAAAGTCAAAATCAAGTCCTGAAGTTTCTTCAGAATCCTTTGATGCATATTCTCTGATAAGGTCATCAGCATCAAAGAAATCGTCTTCACTTGCTACAAAAGTATCAACAATTTTTTCAACTGTTTCTTCTGACACTTCTGCTGTTTCTTCTGCCCTATCTTCCTGTTTCTTCTCTTCAACGATTTTCTTTACTTTTTCTTCAAGTTCACTGTCAAGTCTGTAATCAGGAATCTGTTCAACACTTTTAATCTGACGTTCATAAAGAACTACCAGCTCTGTTTTAAACTGATTTGATGTTTCTTTAAGGTTATCGAGAACTTCTTTTTGTTTCTCAATTTCTTCTTTGAGTGCTTCTGCTTCTTTTTTAGCCTCTTTTGTAGCATCACTGATTATAACTGCTGCCACTGCTTTTGCATCGTCAACAGTTTTATCTGCCTTTTCTCTTGCTTCAAGAATAAGAGTTTCTGATTCTTTGTAAGCATTGTCTTTTGCAGCCTTTGCCTGAGCCATAGCCTTGTCATAAGCAAGACGCATCTTGCCTTCAACCTCGTCAACCATAACTTTGATTTTTGCATTTGTTATTGAGTCAACATTCTTTGCTCTTTCCTCTGCTTCTGCAACAATTCTCTTTGACTCCTTGTTTGCTTCTTCAATCATTTTATCAATAAAAGACTGTGCATTTACAAGAGCTTTGCTGATGTTGCTTTCTTCTTTTCTGTACTCATTGAGTTTTGTTGCAAGAATGTTGAGTTTTTTTACAAGGTCACCGTTTTCTTTGAAAACCTGTTCATAAGAATCTACAACCTGGCTGAGGAAATCGTCAACTTCTTCTGCCTTGTATGTTCCTCTGCCTGCAGGCTGGAACTGATAACCTTTAATTTTACCCGGTGTTAACATAGCCATTTCACTATCCACCCTTTCACAAAATTCAGAAAATTTTAGTTGTTACCGAAGACAATTCCGTCCATATTGTTGCTGTCAAATCCGTCTCCGCCTGTGTAGTCATAGCCTGCGGGTTTGATGATATATGTTCTGAATGCAACTCTCTTAAGTTCTGCGTTGTTAGCAATTGTTACACCGTAAATGAAGTCGATAATTCTCTGAGTTGTTGCATTGTCTGCATTTTCAAGGTTGATAACAACCATACGTTTTTCGTTGATGTTCTTTGCGATTTCACCAACATCTTCGAATTTTTCAAGTTTTGCAACAACAACGTGAGGTCTGTCACCTGATGTTCTTGCAGTTGTATTTCTTGTGTAAGAAGATGCTGAACCGAAGTCAACAACCTTACTTCTTTCAGCCTTTTTAGGCTCGTAACTTTCAAAACTTTCGTATTTTTCAACAGGGTCGTATTTTGGCATCTGAGGAGCTACAGGCTCTTCATATCCCTCTTCGGGAAGGTCTTCAAAACCGTCATCGCTGCCTAAAACAAGGTCCTTCATTTTGTCAAATAAATTCATTTCTATATCCTCCTAAAGTTTTTAATATACTCTTTTACCGAAAAGAGATGAACCGACTCTTACCTGAGTAGCCCCCTCTTCAATTGCCTGTGCATAATCTCCTGACATTCCCATGGAGAGAATCTGCATATCTATATTATCTATTTTTTTGCCCTTAATGTCAAGGAACATCTTATACATATTTGAAAAAAAGCCACGTGCTTCATCGGGATTTTCACAAATCGGGGGTATCGCCATAAGACCTTTCACCCTGATGTTGGAAAGTTCTCCGATTTCTGCAAGAAATTCTGACAAAAGAACACTGTCGATACCAAATTTGCTGTTTTCCATTCCAACATTTACTTCGACTAAAACGTCCATTACTTTGCCGATTTTTCCGCATTCTTTACTGATTTCCTTTGCAAGACGTACGCTGTCAACAGATTCAATCATCGTAACGTGAGGAACAATAGTTTTCACTTTGTTTGTCTGCAAATGGCCTATCAGGTGAACCTCTGTATTTTCAAGATGAAGCTCGTCTTTCTTTGAGAGAAACTCCTGAACTCTGTTTTCACCCATAAGGTCAATACCGCAGGAATCAATAGCGTGGTTTATAAAAAGGGAATCAACGGTTTTTGTAACTGCCATAAGTCTTACATCCTCTGCAGTTCTTCCGCTTTTCAAGGCTGCCTTTGCGATATTTTCTTTTATTACCTTTACATTTTCCGTAATATCAGCAAATCTCTGCTCGTTATACGATTTTATTGTCATACAAACCATTTCCTTCAACTATTACTTCGTCATAAAGTTTTATGTAAGATTTTTCAAGAAGCTTTGAGCGTGAATAAATATCTTCGCAATCGATTATCCAACCCGGTTCTTCCCTGTATCGTTGGGATAACTGTGCAGTGAAAATTCTGTTTTCCGCATCAATCTCATTCATCTGTGATTCGTAATTTGCGTTTTCAGCTTCATAAGTTCTTGAAATCACATAGTCATCCCCTGTGTAGAGAACAGTAAGTCTTCTGAAATTCACAAGGTTTCCTCGTTTGATATAAACACCGTTGACACCGTCAAGTGTTCTTAGTGCCTGTTTGGGGATTTTGTAGCCTGATATTGTTTCCAGAATGATTTCTGCATTTTCAATTCTCAGTTCTGTAGTCCCCGGTGTGATTGTGTTACATCTGAGAACAAGTGCTGCTTTACCGTTTGAATCAGTATTTATGGCGGCAATTGTCATTTTAATATCTTCCGCTGATGAATCAAGAAAACGTACCTTTACGCTCTTGCCCACAATGGCATCGTCAATATCGTTTCTTTCAACTGTTGCTACAACGTACCAGTTGAAGTTGTTTACAAGTTTACCTATTTTTGAAATTTTTGATTCGTCAGGCTTTGATTCAATTGCCTTGTCAATGTCTGATGTTGTAAGTTTTGTGACATCGGCAAAACTCAATGTTTTTTCATATCCGTCTGTACTGTTTATGTAATAGCCTGTGTTATCTGCTGCAAGGTAAGACGGCATAACCGAACTGAGTGCTGATGCTTCTGCACGGAGTTCTGACAAAACTGCAGAGGTGTCAACGTCATACCCAAGAGACACCTGACGGCTTGTTTCTCTGTCACGGACTGAATAAGCATACTGAGAAACAAGAGAATAGTCACCTTTTGAAATTGAATCCACAAGATTCAGAAATCTTTCGTTTGTGTTTGCGTCATAAGTTGACATATCTCTGATGTTCAGTTTGTCAGCTGCAGCAATATCTTCAAAACGGTGAAGTTCTTCGTTGATTTTCTGCAGTTCAACATACTTTTCCGCATCTGAATCATTTGCAAAAACTGCCGCTATATCCTGACCTTCAGCCACTCGCTGACCGTCTTCCACAAGAGGCACTACCGTACCTGAGGCATTGCCTGAAATATAATTTTCATCACGGACAATAAAAACCTTTGTCTTTATGCTTTTTTCAACTGTTTTCATTGTTGCCGTTTCTGTTCTGACAGGGCTGTAGTTTGCATCAACGGCATTGTAAACAAGATACGCTACCATAAATATTGCAAGAGCATAAACCATTACAATAACGGTAGTGAAAATAATCTTATTGATTTTTCCGCTTACTTTATCCGTATTCACAAACTCAACTCCTTTTTATAAAAATTCTTTTACAAGTTTTTCGGCTTCGTTTACCAGTTCATCAGGTGTGAACTCGTCAATATTCAGCCATTTGGTTTTTTCGTTTCTTCTG
>JAZRQI010000231.1:0-2959 GCA_045649705.1 Acutalibacteraceae bacterium | reverse complement strand
ACTTAAAAATGCAAAACTTGTATCAGTCTGCGACCACAATCCCGCTATTCTTAAATCAGGCTACGAAGAACTTGCTGAGGCAGTCAATGACCCCAACCTCATTCAGTTCAGCGACTATGACGAATTCCTCAAATCAGACATTGATGCTGTTATCGTAGCAACTGAGGCTGTTTACCACGTACCCATTGTTATCAAGGCTTTTGATGCAGGTAAACACGTTCTTTGTGAAATCCCCTCAGTAAACTCAATTGAAGAAGCAAGAGAGCTGAAAGATGCAGTAAAAGCTCATCCCGAGCTTACATATATGGCTGCAGAAAACTGCTGTTACTGGGCATTCATCCAGACTTGGAAGAAGATGCACGAAGACGGTCAGTTCGGTGAAATCGCATACGCTGAAGCAGAATATCTTCATGCGCTTGACCCCAACGAATTTTCACCCACATATTATCCCGAAGGTCACTGGAGAACATATCAGCCTGCAATCAGATATCTTACTCATGAACTTGGTCCCCTTCTCTACGTTATGAACGACCGTTGTGTCAGCGTAACCTGTCTTGAAGCAGACGTTCACTACGACCCCTACACACCTGAAAGAAAAGAAACAGGCGTTGCACTTTTCAAAACAGCAAAAGGTGCAGTTATCAGACTTCTTGTTTCATTCGGTGCATACACAAGCTATGACCACAACTACCGTATCTGCGGAACAAGAGGCACAATCGAAACAGACCGCAGAGATATTGTTGACCGTTCACATTCACTTGCAAGTCTTTACAGCATCCCCGGTACATTCACATCAAAAATCGACATCCCCGTAACAACCTGCTATGAGGGTGAAGATTCAAGCGGACACGGCGGTGCAGATGCAAAGATGGTAAAAGACTTTATCGACTGCCTTGTTGAAAACAGAAAACCCGAACTTGACGTTGACTTCGCAATCAACATGTCACTTCCCGGAATTATCGCTCACGAATCAGCAGTTCAGGGTGGCGTTCCTATGGAAATCCCCCTGTTTAATGATTAACACATAAAAAAGTTCAACCCTCATTGTAGGACACTACAATGAGGGTTGTTTTTGTTTCAATAATTATTCGTCGTCTTCGTCTTCTTCTTTTTTTCTTTTCATTTCTGCAATTTTTTCAGGAACGTTGTTAAGAAGATAAACAACCAATACAATAATTGCAGTTACAACGAATATGCCGCCGTAGCCAAGACCTATATTGGGCAGTGCATCTAAAAATTTCTGTATATCAAACATTTCCATTTACCTCCTTAGCTATAGAACGCAAGGATGAGACCGCCTGCAATAACAGATGCAATCTGTCCTGAAACGTTAACACCGATTGAGTGCATAAGAAGGAAGTTCTGATTGTCTTCCTCAAGGCCCAATTTATGAACAACACGTGCTGACATAGGGAATGCAGAAATACCTGCAGCACCAATCATGGGGTTTATCTTGTTCTTCTTTGTGAAGAGGTTCATAAACTTTGCAAGCATAATTCCGCCGAATGTATCGAAGATAAATGCAACAAGACCAAGACCCATAATGAGGAGTGTTTCGCCTCTGAGGAATTCGTTTGCAGTCATCTTTGATGCAATTGTGATACCGAGGAAAATTGTGATAAGGTTTGCAAGAACGTTCTGTGCGGTTTCTGAAAGAGAGTTAAGAACTCCGCATTCACGGATAAGGTTACCGAACATAAGGAAACCGATAAGAGCAACAGAGTCGGGAGCAATCATACCAACAATAATTGTAACAACGATGGGGAAAAGGATTTTTGTAGTTTTAGAAACTTTCTTACCTTTGTAAGCCATCTTGATTTTTCTTTCAGCCTTTGTTGTGCAAAGCTTGATGATAGGCGGCTGAACAAGGGGAACAAGTGCCATATAAGAATAAGCCGCAACCATAATAGCAGGGAGATAGCTTGAATCAAGCATCTGTGCTACGAAAATCGCAGTAGGACCGTCTGCTGCACCGATAATAGCAATTGAAGCTGCATCGTTGGGAGCAAAGCCAAGGAGCGATGCCATACCGAGTGTAAAGAAAATACCGAACTGTGCCGCCGCACCAAAGAACATAAGTTTCGGGTTTGTAAGCAATGGTTCAAAGTCAATCATTGCACCGATACCGATGAACAAAATAAGGGGGAAAAGTTCGTGATATTCGATACCGACCTGGAACAAAGCGTCGATAACGCCTTTTGCACCTGATTCGGGCAAGTTAACAAGAATTGCGCCAAAGCCCATGGGCAAAAGAAGTGAGGGTTCCATTTCCTTTTTGATTGCAAGGAAAATGAGCACGCCGCCGATTACCCACATAATAAGAAGTTTGGGTTCTGCGACAAGGGATAAAAAGGTTTCATACAATACTTCCATTAAAGCATCCTCCGATTTTAAAATTACAGCATGCAAAAACTTTCTGTCACTGCTATACCAATTTAGAATTATACCTGATTTCTGTACAAGTGTCAACAAAAATAACGGCAGTTAAATGCAGAATTACTTTCACTTATTTGTATTAAATTTGGTGAGAATTAACATATCTCAAATGTGGCATATTAAAAATTCAGTCTCAACACATTTCCTGCAGAAATTTCTGCCTTAAGAACAGAATTTTCAATTGCAAATCCGTCTCCTGCAGGCACTCCTGTTCTGTGGTTGAGTTTAAGTCGCAATGTACTGTTTTCTTCTGCAGTAACAGAAACATTTTTTACTTTTCCGTCATCCCACTCAATGTCAAACACAAAGTTACCTCTTGCTCTGACACCGCATATTTTACCCTTTTTCCAATTATCGGGAAGTGCAGGAAGAAGTTCAACTATTCTGCTGTCAGGTGTACCAAGATGGCTCTGGATAAGCATTTCCGTAATACCTGCCACTCCGCCGAAATTACCGTCAATCTGGAAAGGCGGATGAACGTCAAAAAGGTTGTATGCCGTACATTCACTCAGAAGATAAGACA
>JAZRQI010000230.1:0-3671 GCA_045649705.1 Acutalibacteraceae bacterium | reverse complement strand
GCGTTTGTAATATTATCATACAGGTCTTCATCAAGCTTTATGAGTTCATCATAAAAAGCATTCATTGTCATTGTTGAAACTGAATATTTTTCAAGAAGAACGTGGATTTCAGCCTCAGCAGTGAAAGTCACAAGCATTCTTATCTGCTCATAAATTGACTCGTCATCTTTGTACTCATCAATTCTTGCTTTGACACCGTCGTCTATTCCATCGAAAGAATAAACCTGATGTGCCATAACTTCACCTAATGCTTTGGCACGGTCCATATTACCATTGGCACGCTGTTTTTTCATAATTTCAACAACACGGATAAGCACATCCGCCTCATTTTCAATTTTCGGGTTGCCGAAAATCTTCATATCATTATCATCAAATGCGTGCATAGTAAATTCTCCTTAGTCTTCTTTTTTAGCCTCCTGCTCAGCCTTTTTGCGAAGTCTCTTCTGTTTAGCTTTATAACTCAGAAGTTCATCAAGTTGTTTGTCAGGAGTTATGTAACTGCCTATGGTAAGAGGTTTTTTGTTATACATTCCTTTGAAATCACTTCCGCCAAGAGCAAGAATTTTATTCTGCTTTGTGAGTTTCAGGAATTTTTCCGACTGTTCCTCTGTGTGGTCAGGACACCATACTTCAAGTCCGTCAACACCGTAAGAAATGATTTTTTCAATAAGTTTATCAGAAAGTCTGCCGGGATGTGAAACTACGGCAATACCACCTGATTCATGGATAGCATCAATTACTTCCTTAGTATCGGCATATTTTGCCTTTACATACACGGATGAGGGACTATCCTTTGAGAAAAGTTCATTATATATATCACCGTAAAATTCGTTTGTGAAACCGCTTTCAACAAGAGAACGCATAATATGGCAGATATAAATGTTTGTTGAACCTGTTGCACACTTAACAATAAGGTCAGGTGTTACATTGTATTTTTTTGCAGTACCCAGAATCATAAACTGACTTGCTTTTTTACAAGCCATCATATTTCTGCGGCAAAGGCCCTCAAGTCGTGCCGGACTGTCAGCAAGATAGCAAAGGATGTCAACCTCTTCACCTGTTTCTTCATCGGTTGAAGAAAGTTCTACACCGGGAATCACTTTGACATCGTGACGTTTACCGATGAGTTCCCCTCTGATGTTACCTGCCTGGCAGTTATGGTCAGTAATTGAAATAGTGTTTATTCCCTGTTTTTTTGCAAGGATGATAAGGTCATCAATACCGAGAGAACCGTCAGATAATTTTGTGTGACAATGTAAATCTGCTGCCATTTTTTACGCCCCCAAGAAGCTAAGATATAGTGCTACATAATTATTATACATTTTTCTGTATAAATTTTCAAGTCATTTTTTTATTTTTTAAGTTCATCCGCAAATTCCTGAATACGTTTGAGTGCTTCCCTGATATGTGCAATTGAATATGAGTAAGACACTCTCACAAATCCCTCTCCGCATTCCCCGAAAGCAGTTCCCGGAACTACCGCAACGTGCTTTTCACGGATAAGTCTTGTGCAGAATTCTTCAGATGTAAGTCCTGTGTTCTTTATGCAGGGGAACACATAGAATGCACCGTCAGGTTCAAAGCATTCAAATCCCATTTTTCTGAATCCGCTGACGATGAGTCTTCTTCTTAAATCGTACTCATTACGCATTTTTACGATATCTTCATCGCCGTTTTTCAGCGCCTCAATTGCCGCATACTGAGCAGTTGTAGGTGCTGACATTATTGCATACTGATGGAGAATCGTCATTTTTTCAATAAGTTTTTCAGGACCCAGAGCATATCCCAGACGCCAGCCTGTCATAGCGTAAGACTTTGAAAAACCGTTGACAACTATTGTTCTTTCTTTCATTCCCTCAATTTCGGCAAAAGAAACGTGTCTTTCGTCACCGTATGTCAGTTCACCGTAAATTTCGTCTGAAAGAACGATAATATTATGTTTTCTCAGAACCTCTGCAATTTTTTCAAGGTCCCCTCTCCTCATAACGGCTCCCGTAGGATTGTTGGGAAAAGGAAGAATGAGAAGTTTTGTTTTATCTGTAATTTTTTCTTCGAGCTGCTCAGCTGTGAGACGGAATTCATCTTCTGCCTTTGTATTGATTATAACAGGTTTTCCTCCTGCCATAAGAGTCATTGGCTCATAGCATACAAAACAAGGCTGAGGAATAAGCACTTCGTCACCTGATGAAATAAGTGAACGAATACACAAATCAATTGCCTCAGATCCGCCAACTGTTACAAGCACTTCTTTTTCAGGAACATATTCCACATTGAATCTGCGCTTGAAATATTTGCTGATTTCTTCACGTAATTCCGCAAAACCTCTGTTTGGAGTATACCAGGTACGACCCTTTTCAAGGGAATGAATACCTGCTTCTCTCACATGCCACGGAGTTGTGAAATCAGGTTCACCAACGCTCAGCGAAATAATATCTTCCATTTCATTTGCTATATCGAAGAATTTTCTGATCCCCGAAGGTTTTACATTCTTTATGTTTTCGTTCAGGAGTTCTTCGTAGTTAATCACAAAATCATACTCCTTTGGTCTTTTTCGCTGTTCTCCAGCAACACTCCGTTTTCTTTGTACCTTTTAAGCATAAAGTGAGTTGCTGTTGACTGGACAGCATCAATTGTAGCAAGACGGCGTGACACGAACATAGCCACATCCTGAATTGTTTTACCTCTTACAGTTACAAGAAGGTCATAATTATCTGCTGCCATAAGAGTTACTGCCTTAACTTCTTCAAACTCAGAAATAAGTTTTGCAATTTCATCAAAACCTGTTTCTTTCTGAGGTGTGACTTTAAGTTCAATAAGTGCTGTAACACCTGAATTTTCAACCTTATCCCAGTTGATAACTGTCTTGTTACCGATTATTACACCATTCTTCTTGTATTCTGTAATTCTTTTTTCAACGCTTTCTTCACTTTCACCAAGCATTGCTGAAAGTTCCTCAACTGAGAGTGAAGAGTCGTCATAAAGTAATGAAATAAGTTTATCCATAATTCTGTTCTCCTTAGGGTAGCGCAAATAATTCGAACCCGTTTTTTATAGGCTGATTTTCGCTGACCCTTTGTTAAAATACTCGCAAATCCGTCAGGATTTGCTGTGTTTTTGCCTTGGCTCACCAAAAATCATCTCTATAAAAAATCTTCGACCAAAAAGTTAAAGATTTTTATTGGATTTTTGGTGGTTGAGCGTGAAGAAAGGCTAACGCCTTTCGAATGTGAAACGCCGAAAAGACTTAAAAAGATTAACTTTTTGGCGTGTTCGAATTATTCGCACTACCCTATTTAAGGAATCCCTTGATAATAATTTCTTCAGCCTCTTCTTCGCTCATACCGAAAGTCTGAAGTTTAATCAACTGGTCGTTGTTTATTCTGCCGATAGCTGCTTCGTGAACAATCTGTGCATCGTAGTGATTTGCCGCAATTTCAGGAATTGAACGGATACGTGCATTGTCCATAATAATTGAGTCACACTGAACGTGTGCTCTGCATGCAGCGTTACCTACTGCTCTGGGATAGAACACCTGTTCAGACTCATCTTTCGCAACTGAACGGGAAATAATCTGTGTACTTGCATCTTTTCCGTCAAGGTTGATTTCCATATTTGAACGGGCAACCTGTTTGCCGTGAGTCATAAGCTTTTCTGTCATAAGAAGCTTTGCA
>JAZRQI010000229.1:0-9935 GCA_045649705.1 Acutalibacteraceae bacterium | reverse complement strand
ACCCTCATTGAGATAATCTGTAATATCATACACGGGACAGTACAGTCTGTGACAGAACTCCTCATTAAAGGGAAATCCGCCGTACTCCATATTATATCTTTTTTCAAAGTCCGTGTTAAGAGGCTGAAAAAGGTCTTCACTGACTTTCCTGCCGTTTGCAAACAGTACAAAAGAACCCATACAGCCGATTGTGATTTTTACATTTTCCTTTTCTTTATATACAAGGTCAAAAGAAATATCAACAGGGTAATTCTTCTTTCCCGGACCTATCCACTTACATAAACTCAGATCAACTTTTTCAAACATGAGCTACACCTCCGTTACTCTATATATACCATATTTAAACTCAGGAAGCAAGAAAAAAAGCAGTATTTGCTTATTAACAAATACTACTTTTATATGTTTATTTTTTTCTTTTATATGTAGGAACAATTTCCTCGACAAGAGTTTTTATATCTGAATTTTCATCTTTAGCTGTTTTATCCAGTCTGTTTAACTGTTCTTTGAAAAGTTCATCATCCATTTCAATAGGTTTACCAATGTGGATAAGTTTGTTTTCTGTATCCAGCATCCCTTCTTCTTTCATAAGAAGCTCCTCATAAAGCTTCTCTCCGGGACGCAGACCTGTATATTCAACCATAATATCAACATCAGGTTCATATCCTGAAAGACGGATAAGCTGTCTAGCCATTGTATCGATTTTTACAGGTTCACCCATATCAAGAACGAAAATCTCTCCTCCCTTAGCATAGTAGCCTGCCTGAAGAACAAGACTTACAGCCTCGGGAATTGTCATAAAGTATCTGATAATATCAGGATGTGTAACCGTAACAGGGCCTCCCGCTTCAATCTGCTTTTTGAAAAGAGGTATAACACTGCCGTTTGAACCAAGCACATTGCCGAAACGTACTGCTACAAACTCAGTTTGAGACTGTCTGTTCATCATCTGAACTACCATTTCGCAAAGACGTTTTGAAGCACCCATTATATTTGTGGGGTTAACGGCTTTGTCTGTTGAAATAAGTACAAATCTCTTGACGCCATATTTAGATGCAGCAGTTGCCGTTTTGTATGTACCGAACACATTATTTTTAATCGCCTCATTAGGACTGTCTTCCATAAGAGGTACATGTTTATGCGCTGCCGCATGAAAAACAATATCAGGTTTATAAGTACCCATCACATAGTCAAGTCTTGCCGTGTTTCTCACAGAACCGATGAGAACTTCCAGGTTCAGTCCGGGATATTCCCATTCAAGCTCTTTCTGTATGTCATAGGCGTTATTTTCATAGATATCAAAAATAATAAGCTGTTTCGGATGAGAACGGGCAATCTGACGGCAAAGTTCACTGCCGATTGAGCCACCACCACCTGTGACCATAACTACTTTGCCCGATATAAAATTAAAAATTTCATCCAGATTGACTTTAATCGGGTCTCTTCCGAGAAGGTCTTCAACTTCCACTTTGCGGAGTTTCCCTACACTGACATTTCCGTTTATCAACTGATAAACAGGCGGAATCAACTGCATCTGACAGCCCGTTTTACTGCATATATCGAGAATCTGTTTCTTTGTTTCAGAATCACCTGCAGCGATAGCATAAATTATTTTATCAACCTTATACTTTTTAACTGCCTCGGGAATATCTTTTCTGTCACCAACTATAGGTGCACCGCAAAGTATTTTACCTATTTTTCGCGGGTTATCATCAATAATGCAAACGACCCTGTCTTTGATCTGTTCACTGTTTTTGAACTCTGTAACAAGTGCTCTGCCGGCCATACCTGCACCGATAATCATAACATTCTTCTTATCATTGTCAGGATTGTTTTTTCTCAGATATATCCTGACCTGACGCATAAATCTGTAAGAAAATCTGATTGCAACCGTCAAGCAAAAGCTCAGTACGAAACCAATTATATAGCAGGAATAGGGTAAATTAAAAAGTCCCGTTACTATTCCTATCGTACCTACAAGTCCCAATGTAAAATATGCTATCACTATGCGGAAAAATTCGTCTGTGCTGACAAAAGTCCACACACTTTTATACAGGTTGAAAACACTGAAAACAACAATACTAAGTATGCCCCATAAAAACGCAAACCACAGGCACTCTTTTCGGTAAGCAGAAGGAATTGCATTGAAACTGAAATCAAATCTTACCCATAAACCAAATACAAAAGCACTTGCAATACTGATAAAATCAAGCATTGCAATCAAAAAAGCTTTTTGAAACGAGGGAAACTTCTCTTTAAGGGAAAGAAATTTCGACAACTTTTTCACATCCTATCAAATAATTTGAGGATTTATACATATAAAAAAGCAGACGTACCCCACTAACGTCAGCATAAAACACACTACTTTGGCATTATACCATAAACACACCTAAAAAGCAACACCCGTAAAATTGACAAACTTCTGTGTGTATGGTACAATGAATTAGTTAAACTACGTTTATGCAGGAAAGGAAGAAGATAAATGTTCAAAGACAAAACTCTTCTCATAACAGGCGGAACAGGAAGTTTCGGAAACACTGTTCTCAAACACTTTCTCTCTACAGACATCGGTCAGATAAGAATTTTTTCCCGTGATGAAAAAAAGCAGGATGACATGCGTCATGACCTGCAGTTAAGATATCCTGACTTTGCAAGGAAAGTTAAATTTCATATAGGCGATGTAAGAGATAATCAGTCAATCACAGATGCTATGAGAGGTGTGGATTTTGTATTCCATGCAGCAGCACTCAAACAGGTACCCTCCTGTGAATTCTTCCCTATGGAGGCTGTCCGCACCAATATTATCGGCACTGATAATATGCTTCATGCCGCAATTGAAACAGGTGTTAAAAGAGTTGTCTGCCTTTCTACCGACAAAGCTGCTTATCCCATAAATGCCATGGGTATTTCAAAGGCTATGATGGAACACGTTGTAACAGCAAATGCACGTGTTGCCGCAGAAAACGGCGGTCCTGTAATCTGTTGTACAAGATACGGCAACGTTATGTGTAGCCGTGGCAGTGTTATTCCACTGTTCATTGACCAGATAAAAGCAGGAAAGCCAATTACTATTACTGACCCTGATATGACACGTTTCCTTATGAACCTTGACGAGGCAGTTGACCTTGTTAAGTTTGCATTTGAACACGCCAACCCCGGTGACCTCTTCGTTCAGAAATCTCCTGCCTCAACAATAGGCGATTTAGCAAAAGCTGTACAGAAACTTTTCGGTGATACAGGCACAAAAATCATCGGTACAAGACACGGTGAAAAGCTTTACGAAACACTTATGACTCATGAAGAAAGACTCAGAAGTGAGGACATGGGAAATTACTTCCGCGTATCTGCTGATAATCGTGATCTTAACTACGATAAATTTATGGTTGAAGGAACCGTTAACACTATGGCTGATTCTTCATACACAAGTCACAATACAAACAGACTTGATGTAGATGGTACTGTTGAAAAGATTCTCACAACTGAATATGTTCAGGAAGCACTTAAAGAACTGAAAAAATAAAAATTAACTGCGTACAGATTATATTTTCTGTACGCAGTATTTTTATGCTGATTTTTTCAGTTGATTGTTTGTTCTTGTATCTACCCACACTACTGCTTCAAAAGTTCCTATTGCAGTAAGCATATGCCAGAAAGAATGTCCGTGGAAATTACCGAGAGCAATGGGATTGATTTCGTTATCTCCCCAGAGAGATGTTATCACAAAAGCTGAAACGAATGTTACAAAAATCAGGAGAACAATTCCCAATTCGTTTTTGGGGATGGTTCTGAATTTGTTAAACAGAATATAGAAAAACGCAATGCATGTGAGGAAACAACCAAGTTCTGCAAAAGACAGACCTCCATGGTCTCCGCCCATATCAAAGGGCATACCGAATTCGTCTCTGCCACCTATCCACAAAGGACGGTTTTTCTGAATGAACACCTCAAATGTAAGCCAAAGGAGTACAATTCCCGCCCAGATTGATGTTCCGATATTTATCCGGTTACGTTTTCTGATATCGTCACCATAGAACTCATAGGAGAAACATATAACTCCCGACCATGCCATAAGCTCTGTAAATGACATATCTATATAACTTGCAAGGAGCTTTGTTGTTATCACTCCCGGTGCAAATTCACCATAGTCTGCTGTATGCATTCCCACAGATGTAACACTCATAACTGCTACAATTGAGAAGAACATATACCAGTACCATTTTTTGTTTTTCTTACACAGAAGAATAACTATTGCACATATTGAAGCAAGTGTATAGACCCAGTTTGTCATTGTGGCAGCATACTGTGCACAATACTGTCCGAAAGTTGTTGCTGCAAAACCTCCGTCAGTTGCTGCCATAGCTGCAATTTCTTCCCAAGTCATATTATACAAATCATACCAGGGAATAAAATTCAGATTTTCAAAGGCATTTTTCACTTGTTCAATAGTTTCTGCTAAACTGAAATTGATTATGGCCTGCCACGCCATAGTAAATGGATTCATTTTTTCACCCCATATTTTTTTATAATCCAACAAGAATCAATTATACAGATTTTGGCATAAAATTTCAATAGGTATAATAATTTTTAATTTTTGTGCATAAAAATACCGCATCTACAACCTCTCAGTCGTAAATGCGGTATAACTATTATTTATTAGTCGTCTTCTTCGCAGTCGCAATCATCAAATTCAAATTCGAGATTTTCGTGACAAGCGGGACATTCGATTGAGCCTTCGTCAAGAATGCTTTCATCGATGCAGATTGTTTCACCGCAAGAGGGGCATTCTACTTCAAAGTAGTCATCGTCAAAGTCACAGCAACCACAATCGCAATCGTCATCACAGCAATCGCAGTCATCATCGTCACAGAAGTCGCCTTCATAAACGAATTCTTCGAGTTCGTCAAGGTCTTCGTCAACTGCATCGAGCTGTTCCTGCATTTCGCCCATGATTTCGTCCTGTTCTTCGATTTCATAAGCAACATCTTCAAGAACTGCGATGAGTTCTTTGATGATTTTAACTTCATCTTTACTTTCATCAAGTTTCATACCGTCTGCAAGGCCTTTGATGTAAGCAATTTTTTCTGCAAGTGTCATAGTTTTTACACTCCTTTTTAATTATTTAAAATACGTGATTTTCTCCATACTCCATAAATCGGTCAGATTGGGGAGAAAATGACAAGATGACGTGTTTCTTGTCCGAAGTTGTACGGTGTGTACTACGAGGGCAAAAACACGGCAAATGCCGTAAACTACAAAATTTCAGAACACCAAGTCATGTTCTTGGCGTTTTATCGTCAATCTGATTATGCTCGTGACATGTATTCGCCTGTACGAGTATCGATGTTGATCATTTCGCCTTCATCGATGAACAAGGGAACTTTAACTTCTGCACCTGTTTCAAGTGTAGCGGGTTTTGTAGCATTAGTTGCTGTATCGCCTTTGAAACCGGGGTCTGTCTGTGTAACCTGAAGAGTTACGAATGTGGGGGGTTCAACACCGAAAACGTTGCCTTTGTAAGAAAGGATTTTACAAACCATGTTTTCCTTAACGAATTTGAAGTTATCGCTGAGTTCTGATTCGTTGATAGGAATAAGTTCATAACTTTCCATATCCATAAAATAGTAAAGACCGCCATCGCTGTATGAATATTCCATATCCTTACGTTCAATGTAAGCTGTGGGGAATTTTTCTGTGGGGTTGAATGTTCTTTCAGTAACTGAACCTGAGATAACGTTTCTGATTTTTGTTCTTACGAATGCAGCGCCCTTACCGGGTTTAACGTGCTGGAATTCGATGATCTGATAAACGTTACCATCCATTTCAAATGTAATACCGTTTCTGAAATCGCCTGCTGATACCATATTAGTTTTCCTCCAAAAAGAAATTTTAATCTACAATGTTATTTTATACTATTTTTACATACTTTTCAAGTATCTGTAAAAATTTTATTATTCTTCGGGCATAAATGCCTTGTGAACTGCTGAAACAGCTCTGTCAGCATCTTTCTTGTCAATGAGAACTGAGATTTTGATTTCGCTTGTAGAAATCATCTGGATGTTAACATCGATGCCGTAAAGTGCTTCAAACATTTTAGCTGCTGTACCGGGATGAGATTCCATACCTGCACCCACAACTGAAACCTTTGCAATGTCTGTGTCACAGCTGATTTTGCAATCGAGCATATCTGAAAGAAGTGCAACTGCTTTTTCTGCATTGTCTTCGCTTGTTGTGAAGCTGATATCTTTTGTACCGTCTCTGCCTACTGACTGAAGAATAACGTCAACATTTATATTTTTTGCTGCAAGTTTGTCGAAAACTCTGAATGCAACTCCGGGTGTATCTGAAAGACCTACAAGTGAAATTCTTGCAACGTCTGTATCTTTTGTTACACCTCTAACCAACATTTTTTCCATTTTAGCAACCTCCTTAACGATTGTGCCGGGTTTATTTGTAAGACTTGAAAGAACTTCAAGTTCAACATTATATTTCTTTGCCATTTCAACTGAACGGTTGTTGAGAACCTGAGCGCCCAGTGTAGCAAGTTCGAGCATTTCGTCATAAGTGATTTCGTCAAGTTTCTTTGCACCCTCAACTTTTCTGGGGTCTGCTGTGAAAACACCTTCAACGTCTGTGAAAATCTGACATTTGTCTGCTCTGAGTGCTGCTGCGATTGCAACTGCGCTTGTATCTGAACCGCCTCTGCCGAGAGTTGTCAGATCATCATATTTGTTGATTCCCTGGAAACCTGCAACGATAACGATGTTTCTCTTGCCCAGTTCAGTGCGAAGACGGTCAGCCTTGACATTGTGGATTCTTGCTCTGCCGTAAGCAGAAGAAGTGTTGAAACCTGCCTGCCAACCGAGAAGTGAGATTGAGGGGAAACCCATTTCTTTGATTGCCATTGCAAGAAGTGAAATTGAAATCTGTTCACCTGATGCAAGGAGCATATCCATCTCACGTGCTGAGGGATTTGATGTGATTTCTTTTGCTTTTGCAATAAGGTCGTCAGTTGTATCGCCCTGAGCAGAAACTACAACTACAACGTCATTGCCGGCTTTGTAAGTATCTGTGATGATTTTCGCCACATTTCTTACTCTGTCTGCATTTGCAACAGATGAGCCGCCGAATTTCTGTACGATTAAACTCATATTAAAAACTCCTTAATAGAATAACTTGTATCTTGATTAAAACAGTCTGATTACTGACTGAGTGTCAAAACCTTCGATTTCTTCGATGTCTTTAACTAACTTTCTCTTGATATCGGAAGGTGTGATAAAAGCAATTTCGTCTTCCGGTGCATTTTCGCGTGAAATAAACTCTGCACCTGCAAAAATCTTTTCGATTGAAGCCTTTGCCTTTTCAACGTCAGAAGCAAAACCTCTTACATAAAGACGTGCAAGCATTTCGCTGCTTGAAACAAGATTGTTTTCAGCTGATTCATCCCAGGTATATCCGATTTTTGTACCTTTGCTTACTGCACAGTCAATAACGTCTGCCACAACAGCACTTGCTGTGGGAAGTTTACCCGCGCCCTTACCGTAGAAAACAACTTCACCTACTGCGTTACCGTCAACAAGAACAGCATTGAAAACATCGTTTACATTTGCAAGAGGACCTGTAACATCAATAAGTGCAGGACTTACCTCTGCTGAAACTTTATCGTCAGGGCTTCTCATTGCAGTACCGAGAAGTTTTATAACTTTGCCGTAGTTTTTAGCATATTCAACATCGGCAAGTGAAATTTTTGTGATACCCTCTGTGGGGATGTCATCGGGGAATACGTGTCTGCCGAAGCAGAGTGATGCAAGGATACAGATTTTACGGCAGGCATCAAATCCCTCAATATCATTTGTGGGATCTTTTTCAGCATAGCCGTTATCCTGTGCAAGTTTAAGAGCATCCTGAAGACTCATATTCTCTGTAATCATCTTTGTAAGAATAAAGTTTGTTGTTCCGTTGAGAATACCTGCAATTCTCGTGATTTCGTTTGCAGCCATACATCTTGAAATAGGTCTGATTACGGGGATACCGCCACCTACTGATGCTTCAAAAAGGAAATTTATATTCTTTTCTTCTGCTATTTTAAGAAGCTCCCAGCCATGAGCTGCAACCAACTCTTTATTTGATGTTACAACGCTTTTTCCTGCTTCAAGACAAGCCTTTACAAACTTGTATGCAGGATTGAGTCCGCCCATTGTTTCAACAACAATTTTAACATCATTGTCATTCAGAATATCGTTGAAATCCTTTGTGAACTTATCGCTGTAAGAAAGTTCGGGAAAATCTCTCAGATCAAGGATATGCTTGACTTCAAGGGAATCAAGATTATTATGTTTTACTATCAGGCTGTTGTTACGGCTTATAACTTCTGCTACACCGCTACCTACAACGCCGTGTCCCATAATTGCTATATACAATGGTATCTTCCTTTCAATACAAACAATTTCGGATAATAATGAGAGTATTATAGCATAATTATTCAAGCAAATAAAGAGTAAATAAGAAAGTTTTTTAAATTTTGTTAAATTTATAAATAAAACATTGTCTTTTTAATTTAAATGGTATAAAATAAACTAAACAAGCACAAGGAGGTCAAAATTTTGGGCACACCTTTAACCGGTACTGACAAAAAAAAGAAAACAATTATCAACATATTATACTATGCAATACTTATTGCTTTGTTTTATTGCTTTATGAAATATGCTTTCGGGCTGTTTTTCCCATTTATCCTTGCATTCATCGTAGCAATGGCAATGCAGAGGCCTATAAACTTCATATCTCAGAAAACGAAAATCAAAAAAGGCATCGTTTCCGGGTTTATGATACTTCTTCTCGTAGCCGTTCTGGGATTCCTTATCTCCCTGTTGGGTGTAAAACTCTGGGACGGAATACAGGGATTTATTGATTTCCTCGTAAGAAAATTCGGTGATTTGCCCAACTTCCTGGACAAAGCAGAACTCTGGATTGCAGATAAAATCTCTTTTCTCCCCGCTTCCGTTGAAGAAATGATAAACACAAAAACCGATGAACTTATCGAAGCAGTAAAAGGTCTTGTAACATCACAGTCTGATGAAATCGCAGAAAAGTTACCTGAACTTCCCAAAATTTCCTCAATGCTCGGTAAAGTTGATTTCTCTGCAATCACTGACCTGACAAGTGGAGTTATCAACACAGCAAAACAGATTCCTACAGTATTCCTTGCAACTATCGTTTCAATTTTTGCCTGTTGCTTTATGGCTGCTGATTACGACAGTCTTGTGGGTTTTGTGAAAAGACAGTTTGCAGGTAAGAGTGACAATTTCGGCAAAGCAAAGAAAATCATCACAACATCTTTCAAAAACCTTATCAAAGCATACATCCTCATTATCCTTGTGACATTCACGGAAATGTTCCTCGGTCTGAGTGTTCTGAAACTTTTCGGCATATACAAAGGCAGCTGGGTTTTCTTCATCGCAATAATCACTGCGATTGTTGACATTTTCCCCGTTCTCGGCACAGGTACAATTCTTCTGCCCTGGTCACTGTACTCCTTTATTTCAGGTGACATCCCTATGGGTATAGGCGTTCTTGTACTGTATATTTTCATTACAGTAATGCGACAGTTTATAGAACCGAAGCTCGTGGCAGGTCAATTGGGACTTCCTCCCTTTGTGACAATTATCGGAATGTATATCGGTCTGAAAGTCTTTGGTATTATCGGTATGTTTATGGTACCGCTTACAATAATCCTTATAAAACTTCTTAACGACGAAGGCGTTATCCATATATGGAAAAATGCTGAAGAAGACGAAACATCTGACGGAGGTAACACAAATGAAAGCACTGAAAAAGTATAAATTCTGGTTTCTCACAGGTTCTCAGGACCTTTACGGTGACGAATGTTTAAATCACGTTGCCGCACATTCTCAGGAAATCGTTGATTTCTTCAACAAATCAGG
>JAZRQI010000228.1:0-5227 GCA_045649705.1 Acutalibacteraceae bacterium | reverse complement strand
CTCTCAAGAGTGGGAGTTTCCATTGTAAGTTCAAAGTCTGTTACGGGGATATCAATGTAAGCAGACTGAGAGAAAGTCTTCGTATTACCGTTTGTCATACGGTAAGTTATAGAATAATCAACCTTAACTCTACCGGGTTTATTTACTGTAAGAAGACCGCTGTTTGAAATTTCTGCAACGTCTTCACCAACAACATCTGTAACCTTCCATGATTCACTGCTTGATGCAACAGTACCGGGAAGAGTTTCTGACATTGGGTTTGCACCGTCGTTTGCCTGTGAGCCGAGCTGGAGAGTTTCACCAACATAAGCATAGTAGTAAACGGGGTTATATTTGTTATCTGTAAGGTATGTATCTGCATTGAGGATTGTGCCATCTTCTGCAATGATATCAATACCTTCAGCATAGCGGTTAACCGTAATTGTTACGGGTGCTGAATAGTAAGTAGCACCTGTTGATGTGTTAGTTGCCTTTGTTCTGAACACATATTTACCGGGAACAATTGTGTTTACTTCCTTTGCAGATGTGGGAAGGAACCAATTGAGATTGAAGCTTCCGCTTTTAACGGATGAACTATAATAGTCAATTGCTGCCTCTGCACCTGCAGGCCATGAGATAAGCTCATGCTTAACGTTACTCTTACCGCCTGAGAAGCCTGTGCCGTAAGTTACTGTGAATGTAATGTCGTTTTCCTGCGCTGTATCGTTATAGTAATTGATAGTTAAAGCAGAGGGAGTTACTGTGATTGTATTATAATCGTTCTGGAATTCGATTGTTACAGGGTCACTGTAAACTGCAGCTGTGTTCACACCGTCATCAGGCTGAAGAGCATAACAGTATGTACCTGCTTCGTAGATGTTTCTTGATGTGCTGCCCCAGTAAAGGTTTTTGTATGTACCGTCAGCATCAAGCTTGAACCAACCGATGTGGGGATTTGCAACGCCGTTAATTGCAGGAGCTGTGAGTGTTACTGATGAACCACTTCCTGCAACATATTTTTCACCGCTCTTTGTAGCGTTTGAAACTGTCATATCAGGAAGAATATAAAGGTAATCTGTCTGTGTGAAAACCTTTGACTGAATGTTTCCTGAACCGTAAAGGATTGTTGTGTAATTAATCTGTGTTTTACCTTCTGCAAGCGAGTCAGTGATAAACTTACCGCTACTCCAGAATTCCTGAGTTTTTGTTACACCTGATGAGTTCTTATATGTAGCAGATGTTTTGACAGCGCTTACAAGATACTCTGAACGCAATGCTTCATAAGTGGGGTTAGTCTGGAGAGTTACCCGGTTGCTTCCGTCATATGTTTCGTTAACTCTGACGCCAACTGTTTTAAGGTGAATGTCAAGAAGAGGAGTTTCTGTAATTTTAATACTGATGGGAGAACTTGACGGTCTCATATACTGTGCAAGAGGCTGTCCGCCATAGCATTCGTAATAAACAGCATCTACATAAAGGTTTGTTATGGTTGACAAATCATACTGCTCCATAACATCTTTAAGGTTGATTGTGTTTGTGTCAGTATATGTTGTATATTTTACAGTCCACGCATTATTTGCAACCTCGTAGAATTTCCACACCCATGTCTTTGAGAAGCCTTTAACTGATTCGTTTTCAGCATAGTATTCAAAAGGAGCAAATGTGATTTCAAAATCAGGACGTGCCGCAGGGCTGTTTGCATTACCGTAAGGATTGTAATAGAAATCAAATTTATTTTCTGTATCCTTATAGTAATAATCATTATGGTAGTGGTAGTTTACGCTGAAGTCGGCTTCGCCTCTTTCAGCACCTGTACCGGGAATAATTTTAACAGTTGTTGCTTCACCGTCAGCACCGCCTGTTTCGTCAATATCCCAAGCCCATTTGTCAAAATATTCTTTGTCTACATACCAGATTGAATAGTCACCTTTGTAGATAGTGATTTTATAAAGTCTGTCTTCATAAGCAGAAAGAGGAATACCGATATGACCTGCATCAATATCAAAAACAATACATGAATCAATTCTTACAAGCGCATCGTCTCTGCCTTCAGTTGTGAATGTACCTGCATAAACTCTTGACAAAGTATCTGCATCGTCAAGATGAAGAGCGTCAGCACCTGCATAACCGTAGAATTTACCGCCGTTTACAACAAGCTGTGCATTTGCATTAATTGTTTTTGCTGCTGCACCGTAGTAAACTTTGCCTTCATCATCATAAACCTTACCTGCTGCGGGGTTTTTGGGAGCATCCCAAAGACTACCTGCACCGTGACCGATAAGTGTACCGCCGTTGATTACAGCCTTACCGCCTTTTTTAACAGTAACTGCTGTACCGTAGCAAAGCTTGTAAACATAGCCTGTAAATTTCATGGGGTCGCCTTCGCTGTATCTGGGGAAAAGAGTTTCCCATTCCTTCTTGATTGTACCAGCCTGAAGAGTACCGCCGTTAACAATAAGAGTACCGCCATCACAAACAACGAAAAGGTCTCTGATGGGAAGTCTTTCAAAGTCATCTGCTGAATTTACGTATGACTCAAAAGAAATTTTACCGTCACCGTTTTTAGAAGAGTCGTTAATGGTAAGACAGCCGCCACTGAAGATGTTGAAGAACTCTTCATAGCATCCTTCTTCCATATCGGGATGGGCTGCATCGTATGTGTTTTTAACCTTAATTTCATAACCGTTAAGGTCAAGGACAATGTCAGCTTTAACACCGTGATATCCGGTATTGTAAGCTTCGTAGGAAATGTCCTTTGTGAGTGTGACTACTTTATCAGTCTCACTTTTAAGAGCATCTCTCAGCTCTTCCCATGTGTCAACAGACACTCCGTCTGCTGCTGATGCTGCAATAGGCATTGTTATGGGGAACATTGTCATGAGCATCATGACTGCAAGTAATATACTCAGCAGTCTTTTTGATTTCTTTGCCATAATTTTTCCTCCTTTTCAGGAAATATTTTTGCGTCACACTCTGGCAAATGTGACTTGATTTATATATTTACACAACTGAATCAGTTGCGGTAAACATCGGTTATTTATTTACAATGAAAATTGAATTGAGAATCTCAATCAGTACAGGTTCAGGCTCATCAGACTTTCTGTACGCTGACGATGTAAACATCTGACCGGGACAATTATGCTTTTCACCATTTGAATCAGGTATTTCAAAATGGAAATATATTATTTCACCGTTATCATCAAGCTTACTTTTGGTTTTGCATTGATGAAGATATTTGCCGTCTTTTTTATATTCGGACGAACGTGCTTCCGTGTTATCAAAACAAACTTTCAGCAAATCAAGGCACTGCATACCGATTTCAAAGCTGATTTCAAAAGTTTCCGCATCGTCTTCTATGAAAAGCGTTCTGCCGTTGCCCGGTTTTCCGTCCATAAAATATCTTACTCCGGGAAGCATAGGAAAACAGAATCCGTTAAAGGTTATCCATTCATCAGTTGCTTTTATTTCACCGCTTCTCAGTTTTTCTTCATAATATGTCATTTATTCACACCTGCCTTCAGGTATATGTTATGGGTATACTTTCCCACGCTTTAATTTTACTCCTGTTTTTTCCGTTTGTATATTGTACTAAAGTACAGTCTTTTGTAAGTGGTTGTTTATCTGCAACAAAAAAAGCCTCGGCTATTTATGAAAAATAGCCAAGGCTTTCAATACATATTTAATTATTCAGTTTCTTCCTGCAACTTTGCAGTATTGATAACAAATCCGCTTTCTCTTGCTCGGACTGCAAGTTCAGTTCTGTTACGGAAGCCTGTTTTTTCCCTCATACTCTGGATATGGGATTTAACAGTTCTTACAGTAATATTCAGATTATTCGCAATTTCCGCATCAGGCTCTCCGCCTGCAAGCTGACGAAGAACATCAATCTCTCTTTCAGTAAAATTGATACTCAGTGCATCGCCAAGTTTAAGAAGCGGTGTATCCTGAGGATAAATTGATTCTCCTGCCATAGTTTTGTCCATTGTGGAAATAAGGTTTTCTGCAGTAGGTTCTTTGTACCAGAAACTTTCAACTCCTACCTCGTGTGCTCTGTCAATAAAACTGCATTCAGGCTGACTTGTAATAATAATTATCTTGATATGGGGGAATTTTTTCTTTATCTTCTCCGCCGCATCAAGCCCGTTTGCATTCATCGCCGTGCACACGTCCATAAGAATAAGGTCAACGGGACTTGTCAGACAATAAATTTCTGCCATTGCAGCACTTTCGATTGAATGAAGAATAGTATACCTTTCGCTTTCGCCTACAAAAATTTCTATAAGTTTACGAGCCATCGGGTCATCTTCAACTACCATTACTTTTATCAATCCCATTCACCCCTTTCTTTGTTTATACTTACCTTAAGTTTATACTGTGGTGACGTTTCTGTCAACATTTCTCCGCCTGAAGATTCAATTTTGCTTCTTAAAGAGCCAAGTCCTCCGCCTTCCGAAATTTCACCTGAAGGCACTTTTCCGTCATTGGTAAACTCTGCACAAAGAAGGTCATATTCTTCATAGAATTTCACATAAAGATTTTTTGCTTCAGCGTGACGCACTGCGTTTGTAAGTGCTTCTGCCGATGCCAGAATAAAAACCTGCGATGCTCGGTTATCGTCAGGTAAATTTCCGTCAATTTCAACTTTAACTCCTGCAAATTCACCCGCTTTTATCAGGCTTTCAAGAGGATTTGCACTTTCAGTATATTCACCGTCAGGCCGGAGTACGGAAATATTCTTCTTCCACATATCAATAATAAACTGATAGTCTGTATCAGGAAGATTCAGGCAATGTCTTGTTGTAAGAAGTGCCTGACCCATGGAATTATGGATGCGGATTTTAGTTTCCAGTCTTTCCTTTGCTCTCGTTGTACTGTCAACCGTTTCGCCGTATTTTCTCAGGCGGTTGTTCATTTTTTCAATATCACGGTTTTTATTTCTCAGGTCTTCTGAAAGATTATAGAGAGAAGTTATGTCAATTGCGGTCAACTGCACCGTTTCTTCGTCTATCTCTTTACGTGCAAACATCCACACAGTACCGTCAGGAATTCTGAACTGTGGCTCGTCTCCTGTTGACAGACATTCAACGCTTTCAACAACTTTACCTGATTTCAGTTGTTCCCAGAATGTTTTCGCATCCTGCAATTCTTCACCTGCGATAATGTGGCTTAAACTGTTCATTTTATGGTTTGAAAGCCTTACCATTCCCCTCTTGTCAGAAAAGCAAAGACCTGTGGGAAGATTGTCAAG
>JAZRQI010000227.1:0-2756 GCA_045649705.1 Acutalibacteraceae bacterium | reverse complement strand
AATAACAGTTTCAGAAATCCATAAAGAAATCCTGACCAAATTGCAGTATGCAGTCCTGACACAACAAGAATATGCACTGTGCCTGTGATATTGAACTTTTCCGCAAGTTCATCACTCATCAAAGATGTGTCACCCATTACTATTCCTGCAATAAATCCACCAATGTCATTGGGTAATAACTCCTTAATGGTATCAAAAATTCTATATCTGAATGAAAGTATGTGATACATAAACGGCTTATTTTCATTCTCATAAACTTTAATAGTATTATTAACAGCTGAGCCTGTAAGCGGAATGTTTTTTGAACGGAAAGACCGCATTACGCTGTCGTCAAAGGAATCAACCTTATAAAGATTTGCTTTTAATTTCACTTTACTGTAAAGTTCAGTATTTTCAGGGAGATTCAATGTACTTACCCTGATTTTCATATTGACTTCTTCACCGTTAACTTTATCAGTCTTTATAAAAACATATTGTTTTCCGTTATTAAAATAAGGTCTGTCACAAATCACACCTTCGAGAGATATATTCTTCCCTGAAAAATATTCTTCATTTCTGCGGAAAACACCGTCAGATACGCCAAAGATAATACTTGCACACAATACAGAAGAAGCTATGATTGCGAAAAATTTCAGTTTCTTCTGTTTCAGAAAAACAAGAAAGACCGCTATGAGAAATACAGGCAGTACAAAAACTGATTTTTCAAAACCCAATCTTGAAAGAACAAGAATAGTAAGAAAAAATACTGCGCCAATAAGTCCCAGCGGTCTTTTATCCATTTTATTTCACTCCAGCGAAAAGATTAGCCTGCAGGCCATGTGAAGTTTCTGCCACCCATAAGATGGAAGTGGAGATGTTTCACTGTCTGTCCGCCTGCGTCACCGATATTGGTAACAACTCTGTATCCGTCTTCTGACAGATTATTTTCCTTTGCAAGCTGTGCTGCCACTTCAAATATGTGTGCAACCACTGCACTGTTTTTCGCAGTTATTTCATTAACTGATTTAATGTGCTGTTTGGGAATAATCAGAATATGAACAGGTGCCTGAGGGTCAATATCGTGGAAAGCATAAACAAGTTCGTCTTCGTATGCTTTCTTTGAGGGAATTTCCCCTGCAACTATTTTACAAAACAAACAATCCATTATTCTGTCTCCTTATTTAGCCATTGATGAAACGATTGCTTCAACACCTGCAATTGCTTCCTCACACTTCGTAATATCTTTACCGCCTGCCATTGCGAAGTCAGGACGTCCGCCGCCTGAACCGCCTGCAAGTTTAGCCACTTCACGAACAACATTACCTGCATTCATACCCTTTGCAATTGCACCCTTAGCACAACCACAAGCAAAGCTGATGTTGCCTTTTTCTGTGTTTTTGTCACCGATAACGATAACTGCATCTTCGCTTGTATCACGGAGTGCTTCACACATTGAGCGGAGGTCATCACTCGGCATATCTGTAACGATAGTAGCAATAAGTTTTACACCTGCAACATCTTTAGCTGATGAAGAAAGGTCTTTTGCTTTGATTGAAGAAAGTTCAGATGAAAGTCTTGAAATTTCTTTTTCTTTATCTTTGATTTCTGACATTACGCTTTCAGCACGTTTGTCAAGGTCATTTGCATTTGCAAGTTTAAGAGTTTCTGCAGTATTTGCGATAAGCATAAGCTTCTTTGTGATGAACTCAAGAACACCGTTACCTGTAACTGCTTCAATACGTCTTACACCAGCAGCAACAGATGATTCACTTACAATCTTGAAGAGACCGAGATTACCTGTTGAAGAAACGTGTGTACCACCACAGAGTTCAGTTGAATATTCACCTGCTTTAACAACTCTTACAACGTCACCGTATTTTTCACCAAAGAGTGCCATTGCACCGATTTTCTTTGCTTCTTCGATGGGCATTTCTGTCATTGTAACTTCAGCAGCTGAAAGGATTTCTTCGTTTACAAGTCTTTCAACTTCTGCAATTTCTTCTGCTGTAAGTGCTGAGAAATGAGTAAAGTCGAAACGTACATTATCTTTATTTACAAGCTGACCTGCCTGTTCAACATGTGTACCGAGAGTTTTTCTGAGAGCAGCCTGAAGAAGATGAGCAGCAGTATGGTTACGCATTGTTGAAAGTCTTTCTTCTTTGTTGATAACTGCTTTTGCTTTATCGCCAAGTTTTACGCCGTCACCCTCAACAATTGAGCCGTAGTGGAGGAATACACCGTCGTGTGTTTTCTTTGTATCAACAACTTCAAAAACAGTTTCACCAACAGTAATTACACCTGTGTCACCTACCTGACCACCGCTTTCTGCATAGAATGAGGTTTTGTCAAGTACAAGAACTGCTTCTTCACCGTTTTCGATGAATTCTTTTCTTTCACCTGCAGAAATCAGCGCGATAACTTCTGCATCGTTTTCGAATTCAGTGTAACCGAGGAATTCTGTTGCGCTGATGCCGTTTGTTACAACACCGCTGTCTTTCCAAGCCTCTACACCTGCATCCTTACGTGCATCCCTTGAACGGTTCCTCTGTTCAAGAACGAGTTCCTTGAACTTTTCTTCATCAACACTCATACCTTTTTCTTCAAGGATTTCCTTTGTAAGGTCGATGGGGAAACCATAAGTATCTGAAAGTTTGAAAGCATCTTCGCCTGAGAGAACATTGTTTTCTGTGTTTTCAATCATTGAAGTGAGAAGCTGCATACCTGAGTCGATTGTCTTATTGAAGTTTTCTTCTTCAATCTTAACGATTTTTACGATG
>JAZRQI010000226.1:0-2225 GCA_045649705.1 Acutalibacteraceae bacterium | reverse complement strand
GTTAAAGGTAGCGACATCACAGTTGAAGGCATCAACGCTGCTATGAAAGCTGCTGCTAACGATTCATTCGGTTACAACGAAGAACAGATCGTTTCATCAGACGTTATCGGTATGCGTTACGGTTCACTCTTCGATGCAACACAGACAATGGTTGCTAAAATCGATGACGACACATATCAGGTACAGGTTGTTTCATGGTATGACAACGAAAACTCATACACAAGCCAGATGGTTAGAACAATCAAGTACTTCGCAGAACTTGCATAATTTAACTTGATATAAGTTACACCCTGAGATTGAAAAATCTCAGGGTGTTTTTTAGTCACATAATAAGCCGTGCATCTGCGATGCACGTCTTAAAACTTTAGTTTATCTTAGAACGGATTAAAAAGTCTGTCTAATGTTACAGGATTATAACCAAGTCCGAAATATTTGAAAATCCAGATGATGGGGTTAACTCTGAAGAAAATCGCATCGATTACAGTTACAAGTGAACGGAGGAACCAGGGAAGGTCATAAACCTTTTCAGGTACATCTACAGGTGCAAATTCTTCGCCTTCAACATTGAGGACCATGGGGTTTGCATAGCAGATACCGTTGTCACCTGAGAGATAGAATCTTACATAAAGATAAGGGTCTGCGAGAAGCTCATCATTGTGAAGGTCAAGTGTTGCCTTGCCGTCAACAAGATTCACTCTTTTGATAACATTACCGTTTGAAACAAAAGTAATGATGTTTGCGTTTTCACCGTAAACTGTGATTGTATCGTTTTCCTGGTCAACATCAATTTTTGTCACACGGGGAGTATTGTCAAGCCAATATGCTCTGGTATCATAAACATCCTGTTCAATAAATCCGGGCATTTCTTCCATACCGTTAAGTTCAACACCGTTTGAGAAATGAGAAACAGAGAAGAACTGACCTTTTTCAAGACATGTACGGAAAGCATCAAGTGTCTGTTCAGGCATCCAGCTCATTGTGTATGCGTCATTGATGGCTGTTTCATTGTGTGAGTCTGCAAAAGTATTACCCCACGGAACAACTCCGTTAGGAATAGTCTTCTGAAGAATCTGGTCATAAAGTATTCTGTCGCAACGTGTATGTGCATCAGTTGCACTGTTGATACCTGTACCGAGAGATGAACCTGCATTATCAATGAAAAGTCTTGCAAACTTTGTTGCATAATAATCATCAACAGGTTTACCTACGTGGTCCGCGGAATCCTTATCAGGATAAACATATTCACCCACGTGTGAAAGGAATGAAATACCGCCTGCTTCCTTAACACCTTTTGAGGGAGTTTCATAGTCACCATATACACCTGCAAGACCCTGACCGTAAGGTGCATAGTAGCCTGTAAGATGGCAGTCAGCAACGGGTGTTGCCATATTAAGCTCGTTGCCGTAAGGAACATCCAGCATTCCGTTTTCAGTTGTTCTTGTGAGAACAATGTCATCTTCTTCGGTGCTTTCGTCATATTTTACGGTATATGTACGACCTTCGTGTGTGCCGTTGAGGTAAGCCTGGTATTCATCCTCAGGAATAGGCTCAATCGGTGCCATATTTGTACGCTCTTTCTTGATTAAACGCATAAGCGGAACTGTTTCAGGAACCTTGTTCCAGCCAAGGTTTGTTGTACCGTGGTCAGTAAGTGCTACAATTTCAAAGTTGTTTGCATAGTGCATAGCACAGAATTCCTCAATTGTAAGGAAACCGTCACTCGCATTTGTGTGGCAATGGAGCTGGGTTTTGTAATCATCCCATTCTTCCCACACAATTCCCTCATAAGGATTATCAATTATGTAGTTTTTCTTTGCCGCAGTATCTTCTGCTGCCATTGTAGGAATGCTCACAGCACTCATCATAAGAACAGCAAGAACGAGTGCAATAAATTTACGCGACGTTCTCATAAGTTTCTTTTTCATTTTTATATTCTCCTTTGCTGAAAATAGATTATATAAATAACCTCTGAAAAGTATTTTAGCATTTAAAATCCACAAAGTCAATTAGTATTTTTGAAATAAAATGTGCAAAATGTATCAAAATTGTGCAAAAATAAATATTTTTTCAAAAAGGGTTGATTTTTCCCAGATTCTCGCGTATAATATATCAAGTGAGAAGTCACCAAAACTATATATCGCGGAGTAGAGCAGTTGGTAGCTCGTCGGGCTCATAACCCGGAGGCCGTAGGTTCAAGTCCTATCTCCGCAACCAAATCAGATACC
>JAZRQI010000225.1:0-3365 GCA_045649705.1 Acutalibacteraceae bacterium | reverse complement strand
GAAAGACCTTCTGCAAGCATTGTAGAAATAATTTTTGAAGTAAGGGTTGAAAGAATACTTGCTTTAACACCGCTACCGAGACCATCGGAAAGAACAACAACTGTTGAATCCTCATCAGGCTCAACTACATCAATATGGTCTCCGCAAAGTTGTTCGCCGTAGTGGTTTATGCTTTTATAACCGATATCTGCACATAAATCATTCATCAGAAATCGACTCCTTCAATTTAGCAAGCGCGATTTTTGTTTCTGCAGCTGTTTCACCTAAAAGTGAAGCAATTTCCTGAACAATTCGCATCTGCTTATCAACAACTCTGTCGGCAACCTCAATTGTCTGACGGCTGATATTTTCTTTTCTTTCTCTCTGTTCTTCTTCGGCAGTAACATCTCTCATAATGCCTATAAGAAGATGTGAATCTCTGTCGTAAACAACAGTCTGTTCAACATATCGTTTATACTCTGCAAGGTAAACTCGTTGGTCGCTTACACCTCTGCCGGTTTTAAGAACATTTTCAAAAACTGTAGGATCAAGAATACGGATAACATAATCGCCTAGAATATCAGATGCATAGCGGATGTTCATAATCTCTCTTGCAGCTTTGTTGATTTGTTGAACTTCCAAATTCTCGTTAAGAACAATAAGTCCGTTAGGAGAGCTGTTAACAATCGTATCAGAAAAGCTTTCTGCCTTATCTTTAAGGAAAGGAAGGCACATTGATATTTCTGCTTTACCCTGACAAATTGCCGCAGCTTTTTCACGGCAAGTATTGTAACCACAGGAACCACAGTTGAGCTCGTGAGCGGGTTTGAATTTACCCATCTGACGAAGAACGCTGTTAATTTCCATTTCTGACGGTTGCGGATATCTGTGCTCGATATATTCAAACTGTTTTTTCAACTCTGCAGCTTTAGGTTGAGAAACTTCAAAATCCTTTTTACCTGCATAATTTGCGATAGTCAGGTAGTCTGTAATGGTTTCTGTGTGGTGATATTTTTGCATAACGGGACCACCCATACAACTACCAACACAAGCAGACATTTCAATAAAGCATTTGTGAACCTTTCCGCTTTCAATATCTTTAAGAGCCGCTATACAGTTTTCAACACCGTCAAGAGCAATGTATGTATACTCAGGCGTATCCTGTGCCATAGTTTTAAGCACACCACCTGTGGTAGGGAAGAAACGAGCACGACTGAAATCATCATTATCTTTTTCAGCCTCGAGCTCAACATTTTCACTCTTGAGCCAGGTTGTAAGTTCTTCAAATGTAAGAACCGCATCAACAATACCTTCGTAATGCTCTGCTTCATCTTTTTTGGAAACGCAAGGCCCGATAAACACTGTTTTTGCATCGGGATAGCGTTTCTTTATATCCATACAGTGTGCCTGCATAGGTGAAACAACATCTGCTAAATACTCAAGCTCTGCAGGGAAATATTTCTGTATAAGTAAGTTTATGGAATGACAACAAGAAGAGATGATTATATCTCTATCATCCTCTTTTAACATTCTCTCATATTCGTTTTTAACAATAGTTGCACCGATGGCTGTTTCTTCAACGTCATAAAAGCCAAGTTGTTTAAGAGCTTTTCGCATTGAGTTTATTCCGGCACCATCGTAGTTTGCAACAAATGATGGGGCAAGGCTTACAATAACCTTTTCCCTTGCCTGTAAAAGAACTTTTACCTTTTCGGTTTCGTCAACAATCTCTTTTGCGTTCTGTGGACAAACAACAAAACATTGCCCACAAAGGATACATTCGTTTCCTATAATGTGAGCCTGGTTTCCCGAAAAGCGTATTGCCTTAACGGGACAATGGCGAATACACTTGTAACAGTTTTTACAGTTGGATTTTTTTAATGTTAAACAATTAGGCATTTCCCGTTACACCCTTTCCAAAACATTTTCCTTGAAAAAATCTTTAAAATTTTCTCTTGTTATGCCGGTGTGAATATCATCATCAACCTGAACAGTGACGCCTATGCGATTACACTTGCCGATGCAAAAGCTACCGGCAAGTGTTATTTGGTTTTCTAAATGATGTTCTTCAACGGCTTTTTGAAAAAGTTCAACAATTTCTGCCGAACCTTTCAAGTGGCATGAGCTGCCAACACAAACCTGAATTATCATTTTTATACTTTTCCTTTTACGTTATCGTTGAAGAATTCTTCAACTGTTTCTGGTGTTACTGAGAAGAAAGTGTCATCCACAGTTACGCAAACTCCCTGCTGGCATTTGCCCATGCAAAATGTGCCGCCTAACTCAACCTTGTCACCTAAATTGTTTTCTTTAATAAGGTACTGAAGCTGTTCAACAACCTGACGAGAACCTTTAATATGGCAAGAACTACCGATACAAACTGTAACTTTCATTATAATTACCTCGCTTACCTCTTATTCGTAATCAACAACGTTTACCCATGAAAGAAGGAATTCTCTTTCTTTCTCGTTACCTTTAACTGACTGTGAAGCAGCTACGATGGGCATCCATTTCTGAACATACTGTTTTGCTGTATTGCTCTTTTTGCAGAACAAATCAAGATATTTCTTTGCGCCTTCAATGTCACCATTGAGCCAGAAAAGAAGATATGTTCTTGCAGCGTCTGCAGAAGCATTACCCTGAGTAGCGTGTGACCAGTCAAGAATATATGCTGTGCCGTCTTCAGCAATAATTATATTTGAGGGGTTAAAGTCGCCGTGGCAAACCTTATTGTGCTTAGGCATACCTTCAAGTCTTGTGTGAAGGTCATAGCGAGTTGTTGCATCAAGCTCTGACGCACTAATTTTACGGTTCATTTTATCTTTGAGCTTGTTGAGGAGAGGGCAAACCTTTGAATGAACATCAAGCTGAAGGTCAACAAGCATTTCAATATACTCGTCTTTCTTTTCTGCATCCTCGTCCATAAGCTGCTGAAGTGTTTTACCTTTGATGAATTCTGAAACGATAGCCCATTTACCCTCAACTGTTGTTACTTCAACAATTTTAGGAATGTTAAGACCTGTTTCTTCAATTCTTGCCTGATTCAATGCTTCGTTAAGAACGTCAGATTTTGAATACTCTGCATCAAATACCTTAACGCATTTATCACCGTCACGGTAAATAGTTTTATTATTTCTTACTGCAATAACTCTATCAAGTTTCATTTTTATTTCTCCCTTCTCTTACGCTTTTTTGCCTTTTGTATAGGGTGTTTTAACTGCGTTTGCAGCCATACCTGTTGCAACATCTGCTGCAGTGGGCTTTGCTTTCTCTACGAAATGTTTGCCATAGTAAGCATTGAGATACATTTCTTTAAGTTCGCTCATAAGAGGATAACGGGGGTTAGCACCTGTGCACTGGTCGTCGAATGCCTGTTCAACCATTTC
>JAZRQI010000224.1:0-3668 GCA_045649705.1 Acutalibacteraceae bacterium | reverse complement strand
AACAACTACGCTGAGAGTAAGTATTATGTAAATTATAGCCATAAAAGGTACGACTTTTTCTGCCACCGCACCGATTCTCTTAACACCGCCGATAAGAATAAATCCAATAAGCACCGCAATGGCAATACCTACTGCAAGAGGAGGAATATTAAAAGCACTGTTGAGTGAAACAGCAATAGCATTCACCTGAGACATATTACCTATACCGAAAGATGCAAAAACACAGAACAATGCAAAAAGCAGAGAAAGAGGTTTTGCTAAAGGTTTTGCAAACTTATTCTTTTTCAGGCCCTCACTGATATAGTACATTGCACCCCCTGCCCATTCACCGTCTTTGTTTTTCTTACGGTAATAGACACCGAGAATGTTTTCAGCAAAAGATGTCATCATTCCGAAAAATGCGGAAACCCACATCCAGAAAACTGCTCCCGGTCCTCCGATTGTCAGGGCAGTTGCAACACCTGCAATGTTACCTGTGCCGATTGTGGCAGCAAGAGCCGTTGACATTGCCTGAAACTGAGAAATTGACTTCTTATCTTTTGACTCAGCACCTTTTTTGTTTTTAAAAACTCCGAATATGGTGGAATTCAGAACATGTCTGAAACGTGTGAGCTGGAAAAATCCCAAACGACAGGAAAGGTATATTCCCGTACCGATTATGAGAATGAGCATGGGCACTCCCCATACTACTGAATTTATGGCATCATTTATGGTTTTGATTATCTCCATTTCCTACCTCCACTTTCGGCAGATCCCATCTGAAATAGGCTGCCAGGATTCTTATAAGTACTACAAGCAAAACAGAAGAAACTATTGACACCGTGTCGTTTACATTCATCTTTTCAAGATAGAAGAAAAGAAGTGAACCTATAATTGCCGCAAGAGCATAAATCTGTTTTACAAGAACAAGGGGTTTTGCATGGCTGAGCAAATCTCTGAGAATACCACCACCGATACCTGTTGTCATACCGAGGAATACACAGAAGAAAACGTTGTCTCCGAATCCTGCATTCATCCCCGCTTTGACACCCACTATTGCAAAAGCTCCAAGTCCTATGGCATCAAAGATATTGATAACTCTGTCGATTGCCGCCCTGTTTCTGAAAAATTTTTCTTTCAGGACAGATATCAGTACAATCATAACAACTGCACAGAATGCAACGTATATCAGATACTCATAGTTATAAAACATTTTAGGCGGTATTTCACCGATTAAAAGGTCGCGCATAAGTCCTCCGCCGAATGAGTTGACGAAAGTTATGAACACAACACCGAAAAGGTCCAGCCTTCTGTCAATGGCAATCATTGCACCTGAAATCGCAAATGCCACAAGACCGATAACCTCCGCTACATAGAAAATTATATCTGAAAGCTCCATATTAACCCCCACAAACAGCAACACTCAGTGCCGCAACATCACCTAAATTTTCTTCAAGCTCAGCGGGAACGATTTCACACACTTCCCTTGAAAGTGCAAGACTTTCTTCCCTGAGAGTTTTTTCCATATATTCCCTGAGAAGATTTTCACTTCTCTGGAAAATCGAACCGATTACTATTCTTTCAGGATTGAGCATATCCACAATAACACTGAGACCTCTGCCCAACTGTCGGCCGCAGATTTCGTACACTTTCTTTGCTGTTTCATCACCTGAAAGTGCACTTTCCGCCACAGATTTTGCTGTTATATGTTCAAGGTCTTCTTTATTTTTGCAATATCCCGTGCTTTCACCCATCTGCAGCTTTTCAAGGGCAAGTTCTTTTGCAAGCTGTGCAATACCACCGCCTGAACAGAAACCCTCAAAAGAACCTCTTTTGCCGTAGCCTACGGGACCGAAATTTTCAAGTCTTATGTGACCGACTTCTCCAGCCATATCATTTGTACCACTGTAAAGTCTGCCGTTCAGGATGAGACCTGCACCGAGACCTGTACCAAAAGTCAGGAACACCATATTCTCCGTACCCTTACCTGCACCGAATTTCCACTCGGCAAGTGCACAGGCATTGGCATCGTTGCAAAGATAAACAGGCACCGAAAACTCATTTCTGAAAATATCGCACACAGGCACATTATCCCATCCTACAAGATTGGGAGGTGACATAATTAAACCTTTCTTCGAATCGAGAGGACCACCGCAGCTGATACCGATTGACTGAAATTCTCCCATTTCACGGGCAACTTCAACAAGTTTTTCAAGTGTTTTATCTTTATCCATTGTTTCAAAACGGACTTTTTTATAAATCTTTCCCGTTTCATCACCAAGCACAACGGCACATTTTGTACCGCCGATATCTATTCCGAGATACATATTTACACCCCTGTACTGCCGAATCCGCCGTTTCTTAATTCTGTTACGTTGTCATCTTCCGTAATGCCGAAGGGAAGGAAAATCCCCTGTGCAAAACCGCTTCCTGCTTTAACGGAAACAGTTTTTTCTTCATAAGAACAGTTGGTCACTTTTATAAATATATGACCTTCATTGTCCGAATTATAATAGTCTGCATCAATAATTCCCACAGTATTGTCAAGCTGAAGTCTGAATTTAAAGCCCAGTCCGCTTCTGGGGAAAACTGTGAGCACCCAGCCATTATCAACTTTTGCTCTGATACCTGTGGGGATTTTCACTGTTTCACCTGACTTCAGTTCAAAACTGACAGGTGTGCAGAAATCATATCCTGCTGAGCCTTCCGTTGCACGTACGGGAATTTTTATGTTATCGTAGATTTCCTTTATTTCATTTTCGGGCAAATCAAAAGCCTTTCTGAATTCATCAAAACTTACTTTTTCAAATTTTGCTATTCTCTGCATCTGAAATACTCCTTTATTTTTATCTACTCTTTATTTTACATTATATTAACTCATCTGACAAGTTATTATTGCAAAAAAATCGGCACAGTTTTTACTGTGCCGAATATTTATCAATCATCGTCTTCCTCATCGTCAGATTTCGGAGGGTCTATGAAACACACAATTGTTTTTACGATTCTGTGTTCTGCAATTTCAGTAACCTTTATGTTAAGTCCCTGTGACTGAATCTCCACCTGTGTGCCGTCCTCAGGTATTGTACCGAGAACACCGAAAACATATCCGCCGAAGGTGTCATTATCATACTCATCGTCAATATCAATTCCGAGAGCCTTTTCAACATCCTCAACCTCAGCTTCACCGCCGATAAACCATGTCTCAGAATCTATCTTTTTGATTTCTTCCTCAGGTTTTTCTTCAAACTCGTCATCAATGTCTCCGACCAATTCTTCAAGAAGGTCATTGATTGTAACAACACCTGTCATTCCGCCGTATTCGTCAAGAACAACTGCAAAATGGTCACGTGAATGCTTCATTCTTTCAAAGAGAACGTCTGCTCTTACGCTTTCAGGAACAAAGTATGCAGGACGCACCGCCTCTTTCATTACGTTTTCGCGTGATTTATCTCTGAGTCTGAAATAATCTTTTGTGTTGAGAATACCGATAACATTGTCAACACTCTCTTCACATACGGGATAAAGCGAATGACGGCTTGAAAAAATGGTTTCTTCCCATTCCTCATCGGTTTCTTCTGCCCACAGGAATGAAATGTCGGTTCTGTGAGTTGCCACTTCACCTGCTGTAATATTGTCAAACTCGAAAACGTTTGTGATAATTTCCTGTTCGTCAAGGTCAATGGCACCTG
>JAZRQI010000223.1:0-4622 GCA_045649705.1 Acutalibacteraceae bacterium | reverse complement strand
AAAATATCCTCCTGCACTTTACGGAATTGATATGATAGCAGATATGGTTGCAGGTGCTACAGTTTATGCGATTGAAGGAACTTTCTCAAGAGGCGGATTATATCATTGGGTTAACGGCAATGTTGTGCTGACTCCTACATTTTATGATGTGCTTTATCCTTTCTACAGAATGATTCTTGACGGTTCAGTTCCCTCAAAGGAACAGGTAAAAGAAAAGGTGAAGGTTGCCTACAAAATGACAAATCCCGTATCTTATCCTCTGAAAGGTAATGACGCACATTTCCTTCAGGGACTTTACTGTGACTCATTTACTTTCTTCCAGGAAAAATTTGAGAATATTTATCTCGACTGTACAAAAACGTGGGTGCCCTCAACAGGCAGATATTTTGTAATTCCCATTCTGCCTATCTATTCTAATCCCGAAGAAGTACTTCCTGACAGTTTTATTCTCAACGATGTGAAATATTTCTTTAATTTCCTTTTCATAAAACCTCTGAAAGAAAAATTCTTCAACAAGCATTATGAGGAAACTTACACAGGAGACGGTGTACTGTTTGATATAAACGATTATATTTATATTTTCAATAGCAACGAAAATAAAACAATTGACAGTGAGCAGAGTGTTTCTTACACGTTGCCTGAAAGCGGAATAGAACTTGACACAACTTTTGTTGCACACACTTACGGAATCTTCAATGAAGATAACGGCAAGTTGAACATAGATTTGTGTAACCTCCGTCTTGACACAGATGATGTGTGTGCAGGACTTGAGAGTGAAAACGAATTTATGATTTCTTACGCTCTGGGCGGAAAGAGAAGTGACCCCAAGAATTTCAGAGAATCGGTGATTACTCTTTCAGGTTATGAAGAAGAACCTACTGTTACTGCAACAGGCTCAAACGGTGCAAAACTGAAAACAGAATTTGATGAAACAGACGGCACACTCACTCTCAGAATTATTTCAAACGGTGAAGTAAGAATTACAATTGAATAATAAAAAATCCTGTTTCTCACTTCGGTGAAAAACAGGATTTTTTTGTCTTTTTATTTAATAAAATATTTGATAATCAATGCGATTATTGCTATGATTGCGGGAATTGAAAGAAACTTTATGGTTTTATAGAAAGCCTCATAAACGTTTGTGGGCATCAGTTGATAAAGCGTGAAAAGAAGTTTTTCTTTGACTTTTTTACCCACTAAATCCCTGTATCTGCGGTCATAAGTTTCGAATGTACCGTCAGTGTTCAGGTTAATCATTCTGACACCTCTGTCAAGACCGGGTCCGTAGATGTGGAAACCTGCACCCTGAGTATAACCCACGTCGATTCCTCTTACATTTCCGTTGAAAGAATTGATGTGGTCGTGACCGAAGTAAATGCCCTTCACATCGCCTTTTTCAGCCATAGCATCAAACTGACCGCCGTTTTCCATAGGGTCAGCAGGAGATTCTTTCATAAAGGCAGTTGAATTTACTTTGTTTTTGTCAAGTATGTACCATTTTCCTGCACGGTTTCTGAATCCCTGAACAGCACCTTTTGTGTTCTTCTTTACTTCAAGCATAAGCTGGTCAACTTCAGGTACGGGGATATGTTGAATCACTATTGAGGGAATAAGCTTTCCGCATTTTTCCTCATATTCATCACGGGTTTTTCTGTACCATTCAATCTGGTTTTCGTGCACGTGGTCATAACCGATTTTAAGGCTTGTATGACTGTCAATGCAGTAGAGAAGAAACCTGATTTCTTCTTCATCAGCAATTTCAATAACGTGGTTTGCAACTCCGTCAATGCCTTCGACGCTTTCACCCACAAAGCAGGGAATGGTTTTGTAAATCTCAAACTGTTCCTCGTTTGAAACACCTACCTGTCTGTCATGGTTGCCGAAACAGATTGTGAAAGGTATGTTTCTTGAATGAGCAGGTTCTGTAATTTTGTAAAGAACACTTCTTACAGTTTCTTTGTTACCCTTGAAAGAAGCGATGTTCCATATCTGGTCGCCTGAATAAACAACAAGGTCAGGTTTTTCTTTTTCAATTGCAGCATTCAGGAGATTCAGCAGGTCAGGACTGACGTTCTTACCTTCCTGAGTGTCAGCTACCTGCATAATTTTAAATTGTTTGTTTTTAAATGAGAGCCTCATAATATCTGCTCCTTATTCTGGTTTTTCACTGGCACGTTTTGCTGAAATAAAGTCGTGTATTTCGTTACGCAAATCACCGTGAAGTCTGAACTTTGTTCTGAAAACAATAAGTGAAATAAGAATCAGAACGGGAGGAACTGCAAAACAGATGATACCGATAGCACTTTTTGTTGCTTCGTTTACGGGGCCTGTCGTAATCTGTTCGTTGTAGTTCATAAGACCCAGTCCGCCGAAGAGGAAAATAGTCTGAACAGTGTATGCCATTTTCTGCAGGAAACCTTTCATTGAGAAAGTGATACTTTCGTTTCTTGTTCCCATTTTGTATTCACCGTAGTCAACGATATCTGCAAGGAAAATGGTCTGTGCAACGAACATTGAACCGATACCGATACTTGCAATTGTGTAACTCAAATCAAGTGCAATTGTGATTTTCAGAACAGGTCCGAAAATATACATCAGTACATAGCCGAGAATTGCAATTGAGAGTGAAATCTGATAAATTGTACGGTTTGAGAATTTTTTGCTCAGCAGGGGAATAACAACAAGTCCCAGAGCAGAGCCTACTGCACCGATTGTTGAGAAAAGGCTCTGTGCTGTAGGTTCACCCAGAACGTCATTGAAATAGTAAACTGCAGTACCGCTTGTAAGATACCAGCCTGCATTTGAAATCATTGCAAAAATCATAAATACAACTAACTGGTCGTTTCCTGCAATAACTTTAAAAACTTTCTTGAAACTGAATTTTTCGTTATTGTAAACCACATGTCTTTCTTTTGTTGAAAGCACACAGATTACAGAGAAGAAAACAAGAAGAACACCGCAGATGATAGCCCATTTAGAGAAGCCGTCGGCACTGTAGCCCTTGTCGGTTTTGACCATTCCGCTTGAAAGAAGAGGAAGAACGATAGGAGTAAGAATGCTGATAAGTCCCTGACCGATACCGCTGAAAGTACGAGCAACGGTAGCAACAAGGTTTCTGTCCTGAGGGTCGTTGGTGAAAGAGGGAACCATTGACCAGTAGGGGATGTCAGCCATTGTGTTGGTCATACCCCAAAGAACATACATTACTGCAATGTAGATGTAGAGTTTCATTCCGCTCATACCAAAGGATGTGAACAGAAGTGACAACACTATTGCATTTGAAAGTGCACCGATAATAATCCAGGGTCTGTATTTACCCATTTTTGTTTTTGTACTGTCAACGATTGTACCCATCATGGGGTCGTTGATACCGTCCCAGATACGTGCAAGGGGAGTAATAAGAAGCAGGAAGCCTTCTTTGAGTCCCAACATACTTGAAAGGTAGTAGGAAAGGAAGGAATAGAAAAGTCCGTAAGATAAATCAAGACCTATGGCACCGATACCGTAGCCGAACTTTTCACCCCATGTGGTTTTGTAGTCTTTCATAAATTTTCTCTCCTTTTCAGAGGGATTTAATGTTTTGTCCATTATAGCATAAGAATGAATGAAAAACAATAACCGTCGGAACTGAATCCGACGGTTATTGTTTAATCTTCAATTACTATCATCTGATGAATGTCAACTTCAGGTACAATGAATTTTACATTTCCGTTATCATATTCAAATGAGATTTCTTTTCCCTGAGGTTCAAGGACTACCTTTGACGGTTTGTTTTCTTTCTTTACACAGCAGTTTACATTGTAAAGAGGAACTGTGTCTTCAATAACTTCTGTGTTTTCTCCGCGTACTGTTGTATGTGCGAAAATCAGGTGAAGAATGTTTCTCTTTTCTTCCTCCTGTCTTGTGTATGTGACAACTGCCTTATCGGGGATTTTCACGTTAATTGTGAATGAGTCACCCATCAGTTTGTTCAGTATGTGTGTGAAAATTTCTTTGAAGCAGAGGTGACCGTGATTTGCATATGCTGAGAAAATATCCCAGCCGATGTAAGCGATATTTCCTTTGATAACTGCAGCAGGGAATTGCTCATCAGGGTTGTTTGGTGTGTGAGCATGTGAGCAGAAGTGGTCTCTCGTTCTGTTGAAATATGGATTCTGAACGTATGCTTCAATTTCACAGTCACTTGCACTGAAACGGAAAGAGTTGCATCTCATAATATATTCAGTGTTGCCGTTGACAGTCTGGAAAGCGGGAACAAAATATGTAGGATTGAATTCGTTTTCACCTATAAATTCTCCGCCAATGTCAAGGAAGAACTTTCCGTTGTTTGTCATAGCCTTTGCACTTGCAATGACTTTACCGCCTTTTTCAGCGAAGTCTTTTATTTTTTCAATTATGCTTTCATCTTCAATTTCAACATCAGGTAAAACGAGCAGTTTATATTCTGAGAAATCCATTGTACCGTCAACGAAATTATAGAGACGGTTGTTTTCAAGGAGCATTCTGTTAGCACCGATGTCTGCTTTTGCATCACGTCCGCCTGTCAGTGATTCTGCACTGAGAACGGCAATGTCTGCTACGTTTACGGCACCGTCAAGCCAGGGCTCTTTTTCTTCAACGAG
>JAZRQI010000222.1:0-1543 GCA_045649705.1 Acutalibacteraceae bacterium | reverse complement strand
ACACCTGAAATTATGCCAGATATTGCAAAAGCGGCAGGGGCAAGAGTTGTTGGAACGGGCAGATCCGATTTCCCTAATCAGATTAACAATGTTCTTGCATTCCCCGGAATTTTCCGTGGTGCACTTGATGTAAGAGCAAGTGATATCAACGAGGAAATGAAAATTGCCGCTGCAAAGGCAATTGCATCTCTTGTTTCTGATGAAGAACTCTGCCCTGAATACATTATTCCCAAGACTTTTGATGAAAGAGTTGGCAAAACAGTTGCTGCTGCAGTTGCAGAAGCAGCACGTCAGACAGGCGTTGCTCGTATCTGACAGATTACAAAAAATTTACTCCCTGAGAAATTTCTCAGGGAGTTTTTTTATTTCATTATAAAATAAATCAGTACAATCTGCACTATCAGAATTACAGGTATTCCGAACTTAAATGCGGTTTTCTGCGTTTTATGTCTAAATGTGTACATTCCAAGTAATCCGCCTACAGAACCGCCGATGATTGAAAACAGAAACAGAATTTTTTCAGGAATTCTCCATTTGTTTTTTACTGCTTTCAGTTTATCAATTCCGAATATTGAAAAGGTGATAATGTTGATGAGAACAATATAAATTATAAAAATCTTTTCCATTACTGTTTTACTTCAAAGCTGTATTCTGTATCGGGGTCTTTTGCTTCATAAACAAAGCTGAATGAGTATGTTCCGTCATCGTTGTAGAAAACAGAATATCCGTCATATCCGTTGGATGAAGCAAGGTTTACTTTTTCACCGTTCATAAGAATTTCGGGACATTCAAGGCTTGTGAATCCGTCAACTCTTACTGCGATGTTGTTTCTTCCGCCTGTGATTGCGAATGAAGCCTCGTTATTTTCTGCAATAACTGTAGGAACAAGTTTGTCTGCTTTGACTTCACCTTTTTCTGCAGTTACTGTAATGGGTTTGAGTGCACTGTCTTCACGGACTTTGAGAACTGTTGCGTCAGTTTCTTCATTGCCTACACCCCAGGGAAGAAGAATGAGAGTAAGTTTGATTGAATCTCCTGCTTTGAAAGAAGCTTTCTTGGTATCAAGAGTGAGAGCACCCTGAGATTTTTCCTTTGTTGAAAACTCTCTGAAAGCAAGGGGGATATCTGTTTTTTTACCGTTCATTACTATTTCACTGTCGCGTACAACAAGTCCGAAGTTACATGCAAAACGTGCTTCAATTTCATGTTCAGCCTCTTTTGATACATCAAAGAAACTGAAATAGGGTGAGTCTGAACCGAGAGTATAATATTTTGTAGCAATAGTTTTTTCAACGTTTGTTATAACAGGGGTGTTATTTTCGTCAAGGTAACCTGCTTTGTCGAATTTTGCAGATCTGCCATCAAAATAGAACAAATCGAAATCTCTCTTGAAGTTTGAGAAGTCAACATCTCTGAGGAAGTTGATATCAACCTCATAATATGTTCTGTTTTCATCAGTCTGGGGGAATTCAACGTGACGCAGAGTGTATTCGTAAGAACCGCAGTCTGAGATGTAGTTATTAGTAATATCAGAATAAGTCTG
>JAZRQI010000221.1:0-1712 GCA_045649705.1 Acutalibacteraceae bacterium | reverse complement strand
TTATAAATCACTTCATAAATCACAAAGAAGTCGCCCATAAGAGGCTGAAGCATAGCACCGATATATCCGTACTCCATTTTCTTTTCGTTAACTGTAAAATCAGTTTTTGTAATGGTGAATGTATCAACTGTTTCGCCTGTTATTGTATCAATAGTTACAATATCCATTTTACCATCTTTTGTAACTTCGATTGTTGTATAGAAGTCGTGTTCGGAATAAACTGTTTTGCCGAGCCACTCATAATCGTAGTCATCTTCCGGATCGGGAGTTCTTGTGTTGCCTGAAGAAGCAGTCTGTGTGAAATAGATAATTCCTTCAGGATCTGTAACTGCACCCTCATCATATCCGGGAGTTTCAAGGATTTTATCTTGTTCCATAAAGTATGATCTGCCGTAAATATGGTCGTGACCGTTTAAAACAACATCAAAGTCATAACTTTCAAGAACGGGAGCTAAAGACCTTTTTGCCGCAATTGCATCATCCTGCACAACGTGACCGCCTGTGCCGTAAACATCGTGGTGGAACATAGCAACACGCCATTTTGTATCAGGATTTTCTTCTGCTGCTTTTTTGATAAGATCGTAGTTATCAAAAATATTTATTTTGTTAGAGTTGATAACAACAAACAAAACATCACCGTATGTGAAATAATATCCGTTACCGTAAACAGTAGGTGCAACACCTAAATATACATTAGGATTGTTGTAATAGTATTTATAAGTTGTACCTTTTCTGTCGTGGTTGCCCTGAGTTGTAGCCATAGGATATGAACGAAGATATTCGGGTGCTAAATATGCTGTCCATTCTTCAGTATACTGGCCGCAGTGTGTAACATCACCTGCATTTACGATGAAGCTGATATCGTCGTTATTTTCCAACGCAGCTTCAAGAGTTCTGTTCCAACGGAATGAATCCTCTGTCATATTATGGTCGTGCTTGGGCTGAGCATCGCTTATAAACAAGAATTTATAACTGTCAAAAGAATGTGTTTTGAATGTTACTGCTTCACTTTGAGAACTGCTTGTACCGTAAGTGTAGTAATAAGTTGTGTTCTCTTCAAGATTTGTCACAGTCACATTATTTACTCTCTGTTCAACAATTTCTGAGAATGTTGAATAACCCACAAATTCTTTGCTGTCTGACATATCTGCATTCTTACTGAGTTTTACAACAGGCTTTTCCATACCGTCGCGTACTGAATGCCATGCAAAATTCATCTCTGTTTCGTTCTTACCGGGAGTAAGAGTGATTTTTGTATTATCGCAGGTTGCATAATACTTTTCCCATTCTTCGTAAGTCATATTTTCTGCACCTGCTACAACAGAAAATGCAGAAATTACAAAGATGATTGATAAAACAATACATAAAAACTTTTTCATTTCATTTCACCTCAAGCAAATAATTTAGCAAAAAAACTATAGATACTTCCCTCTTTGTAGAGAGTATGGGTTTTTGAAGAAACTTTATGATTTTCTACAAGAAGTGTGTCAAATTCACCTGTACCGCCTGATTTTTCAGTTATCAGCACGTGGTTGTTATCTTTTGTATCAGACCTGAAACCGCAACGGAGATTGTCAACAACAGAGTTGAATTTTTCTGCTTTGAATGCCACTTCTCTGTGACCTGCCTCCGTATACCAGAAGCAGAAGCAGTTGTCATAAATTGATGACACATCCCCTGTTGTCACAAAAGCATTGCCGAACTGGTCGCTG
>JAZRQI010000220.1:0-1804 GCA_045649705.1 Acutalibacteraceae bacterium | reverse complement strand
TTTCTTCTGTTGAGGGAACTGCACCGCCGTGGAGAAGTTTAAACCAGATTTTTGCGTGTTCTTTTTCGTTTTCTGCTGTTTCAAGGAAAAGTGCAGCAATCTGCTCGTAACCGTCTTTTTTAGCCTTGCTTGCATAGTAGGGGTACTTGTTTCTTGCCTGTGATTCACCTGCAAATGCAGCCATAAGGTTGGCTTTTGTTCTTGTGCCTTTAAGTTCTTTCATTGTGGATTCCTCCTATATAAATTTATTATATTATTTCCATAATAAACGGAAATTATTTCTTGTTTCGTAAATTTCTGAAAAAATTTGTGAGAATTTCTGAACATTCCTGTTCACAAACGCCGCTTATAACCTCAGGCTTGTGGTTATAGGGTAAATCAAAAAGATTTACAACACTACCACAGGAACCTGCTTTGTAGTCGGATGCACCGAAAACAAGTCTTTTGATTCTTGAATTGATAATCGCACCTGTGCACATAGGACAAGGCTCAAGTGTTACGTATAAGTCGCATTTCCAGAGACGCCAACCACCGAGAGTTTTACAAGCTTCGTTAATTGCTTCTATTTCAGCGTGAGCGAGTGCATTTTTGCCTGTTTCACGTCTGTTTCTGCCTCTGCCTACGATTTCACCGTCGCATACAACAACTGCACCTACGGGAACTTCACCCTCGTCTGAAGCCATTTTTGCCAGTGTCAGGGCCTCTTGCATATAATAAATATCATCCATTGAAATCACCGAATATAGTATAAAGAATCATAATAATAAATGAAATTATCATCGGAATATTTATAAAGAAAGATGAGCATTTCTCTTTAAGCGGAAGAAAGGGTGTTTTGTTTTTCAGCTTGTTTCTGTCGCCTATAACGAAAAATAGAACAGCTGAAAGTATGCCCGTCACCATAATGACTGATACAACAAGAGCATAAACTTTGTTTGCCGTTTCCTCATTTATTTCCATAAGAACATTGAGCAGTACAGAGAAACCGTTGTTAAGAGCGTGAACAATAACTGCAGGCCATACAGAGTTAGTTGCTACTGCGATGTATCCGAAAACTGCACCTGCAATAAATGCGAAAATTCCCTGAACTGCGTTTCTGTGCATAAGTCCGAAAACAAGAGCAGTCATAATAATTGCAAATAAGTCACCGTATTTACGTAAGGGCTGCATTGTGACTGAACGCAGAGCAAACTCTTCTATTATTGCAGGGGGAACAATTGTTGAAAATGCAAAAAGGAAAAGTTCGGGACCTGATGTGGGTATCTCAAATTCAGGAATTGACGTAAGTGTAATGCCCACAGATTCAAATATAGAGGAAATTACAGAAGAAATATAATCTCCTGCAAAACAGAGCATAAGTCCGAAGGGAATTGAGAGAAGAAAAAGAGTGGGTGACACAGGTTTTTCAAGACTCTGAATAATTGCTTTTTTACTGCCTTTCTCTGCGAGGAGATAAACGACGAAAAAGGGAATGAAAAGAAACGATACCATAAGGAACATTTCTGTGCAGTATTGAAGAATAAGACTGTCTGAGTATTTTTCAAAGAGACCGGTCATGCCCAATCCCACACTTAAAAATAAGGGTGCGGATAGAAAGAGGAGTATGCAGATACCGATACGTACTGAGTGACAGCGGATATTTTTCTTATGAAAATTTATTGTCCGTCTGAAATCATCGTGATAAAAATTACCGTTCACATTTACTCCTCCTTTACATAATATTATTGATGAAAAAAGCCGCTGAAATTCATACGAATACAGCGGCTGATTTTAAGTCTGATTAATCTTCAGCAACAGTTGCTTT
>JAZRQI010000219.1:0-32811 GCA_045649705.1 Acutalibacteraceae bacterium | reverse complement strand
TTGTCAGCCTTCTTTACAATGCAACTCCCGACGAAGTTAAGCTTCTTATGATTGACCCGAAACAGGTTGAGTTTACTGTTTATAACGGCATTCCTCACTTGCTTGTTCCTGTGGTTTCAGACCCGAGAAAAGCAGCAGGTGCACTTGCCTGGGCAGTAACCGAAATGCTTAACAGATATAAGCTTTTCTCAGAAAGAAACCTAAGAAACATCAAAGGCTACAACAAGTTCTGCGAATCTAATCCCGATGTACCCAAGATGCCTCATATCGTTATTTTCATCGACGAGTTGTCTGACCTTATGATGGCAGCACCTAACGAAGTTGAAGATTCAATCTGCCGTCTTGCACAGATGGCTCGTGCTGCAGGTATGCACCTTGTTATCGCAACTCAGAGACCTTCTGTAAACGTTATCACAGGTGTTATCAAGGCGAATATCCCCAGCCGTATTTCGCTTTCAGTTTCATCTCAGATTGACTCACGTACAATCATTGACACTGCAGGTGCTGAAAAGCTTCTCGGTAACGGTGATATGCTCTTTAACCCTGTGGGAATGTCCAAGCCTTTACGTGTTCAGGGTGCATTCCTTTCAGATGCAGAGGTTGAAAATGTTGTTGAATTTATCAAGAGTCAGAAAGAAGGCTCTTATGACGAGGATATTATTGAAGAAATCGAAAAACATTCTGTCAACGAAAAGAAACGTGCAGGTTATGACGTTGAAGATGACGGTGATGACGAAGCAGACGAAATGCTTCCTGATGCAATCAGGGTTGTTGTTGATATGCAGGCAGCATCTACCACAATGCTCCAGAAAAAACTGAAGCTGGGCTATGCACGTGCATCAAGAATTATTGATGACCTTGAAGAAAGAGGAATTATCGGACCCTCTGAGGGAGCAAAACCGAGAAAGGTTCTTCTGACAAAACAGCAGTATATGGAAATGAATGCACTGTCAGGTGATGGAAAAATTAACCTCAATAAACAGGGTTCTGATTATGAGGATGAAATGTACGAGGAAGAAGATTTTTAAAATATGAGTAACTTTTTACCTATCACAGCAGAAGAAGCAAAACAAAGAGGATGGGATAGCGTTGACTTTGTATATGTCACAGGTGACGCTTATGTTGACCATCCCAGCTTTGGTGTGTCTATAATTTCAAGAGTTCTTGAAGCTAAGGGTTATAAAGTGGGAATTATCAGTCAGCCTGATTGGAACAACAATCAGGCTTTCAAGATTTTCGGCAAACCCCGTCTTGGTTTCTTTGTAACTTCGGGAAACATTGACAGTATGGTGGCACACTACACTGCGGCAAAGAAAAAAAGAAGTGACGATGCTTATACTCCCGGCGGCAAAGCAGGTAAAAGACCTGACAGAGCAGTTATCGTCTATTGCAAAAAAATAAAAGAACTTTATCCTGACAGTCCCATTATTATCGGTGGACTTGAAGCGTCATTGAGAAGATTTGCGCACTACGATTATTGGGCAGATGAAGTCAGACCCTCTATTCTTGTAGAATCAGGTGCAGACCTCTTAAGTTACGGTATGGGTGAAAATCAGACAATTGAAATTGCTGACAGACTCTCATCAGGCGAAAGCATAGAAACAATGACTGACATCAAAGGCACCTGCTGTCTTATAGATACAAAGGATACACCCTACACAGGTGTTGAATGTCCCTCATATAAAAATGTTGTAAATTCAAAGAGAGAGTATGCAATTGCCAACAGAATCCAGCTTGACGAACAGGACCATATAAGAGGCAAAATGGTCAAACAGCGTCACGGTGACAAAATGCTGATTCAGAATGTACCCATGCCTCCACTGACTACTGAGGAACTTGACTGGGTTTATTCATTGCCTTACGAAAGAACATATCATCCCTCCTATGAAAAAGACGGGGGAGTTCCCGGTATTCAGGAAGTTAAGTTTTCAATCACTCATAACAGAGGATGCTTCGGTGCTTGTAACTTCTGTTCACTTGCATTCCATCAGGGCAGATTTATTACAACAAGAAGCAAAGAATCAATAATAGAAGAGGCAAAAAAACTGACGGAACTTAAAGATTTCAAAGGATATATCCACGATATCGGCGGTCCTACTGCGAACTTCCGCAGACCTGCTTGTGACAAGCAGATTGAATACGGTCTTTGTAAAGGAAAAAAATGTCTTGCACCAAAACCCTGTTCACAGCTTATTTCAAATCACAGAGAATATCTTGACATTTTACGAGAAGTAAGAAATCTTCCAAAAGTCAAGAAAGTTTTCATCCGTTCAGGTATAAGATTTGACTATCTTCTTGAAGATGAGGATAAAACATTTTTCCGTGAACTTGTGGAACATCACACAAGCGGACAGCTTAAAGTTGCACCTGAACATTGTAGTGCAAGTGTGCTTGACTATATGGGTAAACCTCATATTGAAGCGTATATAAAATTTTCACGTGAATACTTTGCAATAAATAAGAAAATAGGCAAGGAACAGTATCTTGTGCCTTACCTGATGTCTTCACATCCGGGTAGTACACTTGATGATGCCATTGAACTTGCACAGTTTCTTAAAAAAGAGCATATCAAGCCTGAACAGGTTCAGGATTTCTATCCCACACCGGGAACAGTGTCAACCTGTATGTTTTACACAGGTCTTGACCCTTATACTCTCAAAGAAGTTTATGTTGCAAAGAACCCTCACGATAAAGCACTTCAGAGAGCACTTCTTCAAAGCTACAACCCCAAGAACAGAGCACTTGTCGAAGAAGCACTTAAAAAAGCAAGAAGAACTGACCTTATCGGTAACGGGGAAAAATGTCTGATAAAAGGAACACCGCAGAATTTCCAGAACAAAAACCAGAATTATAAGCAGAAGTCGGTGAAAAATAATGGCAGGAAGAAAAAGAAAAAATAAATATACCATAATAATCTTAGTGCTGATTCTGTTAGTTTCAGGTGTTGTAACATATTTTCAGAACAGCGGTGAAACTAACGGAGAAACAGAACACAACTGGGTGCAGGATTTTATAGAAGCAGGTATTTTACCGGGACAGATAACATCAGCATCACAAAAAGGTCTTACTGTCGAGTTTATTGATGTGGGACAGGGTGACTGTACCTTAATCAGATGCGGAAATAAGAATATGCTTATTGACTGCGGTGAAAGTGAATACTATCAGGTAGTCAAAAATTATCTTAAGAATAATGGTATCTCCCGTCTTGATATAGTTGTTGCAACTCATCCTCATTCTGACCATATCGGCGGAATGTATATGCTTATCGAGGACTTTGATATCGGCACATTTGTTATGCCGAAGATTTCAAAAGGCAACATACCTACAACAAAAATTTATCTCAATATGATATCCTCACTGAAAGAAAAATCACTTTCACCTGATTATGCAACTGTGGGGGAAATTTACAACCTTTCAGATGCGGAAATTGAGATTCTTGCACCCGTAAACGATTCAGATGAACTTAATAATATGTCTGTTGTATGTATGCTCAGATACGGCAAATCAAAGTTTCTTTTCACAGGTGATGCAGAAACTCCCGTAGAATCTGATATGATAAAAGACGGTGCAGACCTGAAATGTAATGTTCTTAAAGTCGGTCATCACGGAAGTACAACATCTACAGGAGAGAAATTTTTAAAGAAAGCTGACCCGGATGTTGCAGTAATCAGTGTAGGTGAGAGGAATGACTACAACCATCCTCATACAAAAATTCTTGACAGACTTCTCAAAAGAGATGTTACCATTTACAGAACTGACGAAGATGGTACACTGAAATTTTATGTTCCGTCAGTAACTTCTGATATAGTGTATCCGTAAAGAGGGATAATTTATGTTGAACGAAAACAAAGTTATAGTTGCAATGAGTGGCGGAGTTGACAGCTCCGTTGCGGCATATCTTCTCAAAGAACAAGGGTATGACTGCCACGCAGTTACTCTGAAACTTTATGATGAAAGCGAAACTGAGGGTGCAGGAAAAGCCTGCTGTACCGACAAGGATGTGGAAGATGCCCGTAATGTAGCAGACAGTCTTTCAATTCCCTTTGATGTTTACGATTTCAAAGATGATTTTAAGGGTGAAGTTATTGACCGTTTTGTAAAAGGCTATCTTAACGGTGAAACGCCAAACCCCTGTATTGATTGCAACAGATATATAAAATTCAAACACATTTTAAAAGCAGCAGATGAGTTTTCATCTAAATATATTTCTACAGGTCACTATGCAAGAGTAGAATATGACAGTGCAAGCGGAAGATATCTTCTGAAAAAAGGTAAATACGATATGAAAGACCAGAGTTATGTGCTTTACAGTCTTTCTCAGGAAAAACTTTCTCGTCTTCTGTTGCCAATAGGTGATATGAAGAAAGAAGAAGTCAGAGAGATTGCCGAAAAATGCGGTTTTATAAATTCGGCAAAGCCTGACAGTCAGGATATCTGCTTTGTAAAAAACGGCGACTATGTTTCTTTTATTGAAGACTATTGCGGAAAGAAATTTCCCGAGGGTAACTTTGTGGAAAGAAGCGGTAAAATCATCGCACGTCACAAGGGGATTATCGGCTATACTGTGGGACAGAGAAAAGGTCTCGGTATTGCATCAACAGAGCCTTATTTTGTGCTCGAAAAAAATGTTGAACGTAACGAGGTTATAATCGGCAGGGCAGAGGAGCAGTATCAGAAGAGCATCCTTGCAGATGATGTGAACTGGATTGCATTTGAAAAACTTACTTCACCTGTGAAGCTTACCGCTAAAATCCGTTACAAACACAAGGAAGTTCCGGCGACGGTGTCACAGTATGATGAAAACAGAATCATAGTTGAATTTGATGAACCGCAACGTGCTCCCGCAAAAGGACAGGCAGTTGTGTTCTATGACGGTGACTGCGTAGTAGGTGGCGGCAAGATTCTTTAATTATTTATATATTTCTTTCCGGAGGGAAATTCATGAAACGTTATTATAAATCGTTGCTTTCTCTTTTTATGTCAGCAATTATTGTTTTGTCTGTGATGACACCGATGATAAATGTCACTGCCACAGACAAACCTGAAATTTCTGTAGTAAATCTTATTGCTGACGGGGACGTGTCGGACACAGGATATCTCAGTGAAAAATGGGTTGACGAAAATGGCAAAGAAGTCACTTTTGATTACACTGCAACAAAGAAACCTGTTGCAAATCACAGTGTTTCCATTCCGTCAAAATATTCATCTAAGGATTTGGGCTACTGTTCTGATGTCAGATATCAGGGCGGTACAAACTCCTGTTGGGCATTTGCATCCGTTGCAGCAGCTGAAACAACACTTCTGAGAAAAGGTCTTGTTTCAAAAAACAGTGAACTTTCTGACCTGTCAGAAGCACATCTTGTATGGTTTGCGCACAAGAGTCTTACAACTGACGTGAACGACCCCACTTTCGGTGACGGTACGAATGTAGGCAGTCCTTATTCTTCAGGCGGTGACTGGCACCGTTCAACCTTCACTCTTGCAAGAGGTGCGGGATACGCTCTCGAGAAAGACTATCCCTTCTATGCGGATAATGTTACAAAAATGGGCAACTATCCTGAAGAAAACCGTTATGACAGTAAGGTTACACTTGACAGTGCTTACTTAATTCCTGATGATAATACAGAAGAAATCAAAAAAGCCATTATGACATACGGTGCTGTAAACTTTGCAGGTGCAATTGCTATGGGAAACCTTAACGGCTCTGCTTATTATCAGAATTCGACAACGGGTACTAACCATCAGATGATAGCAGTGGGCTGGGATGATGATTTCTCAGTTAATAATTTTAAAGCAGATTGCAGACCACAGTCTGACGGTGCATGGCTTGTAAAAAACAGCTATGATACTACCTGGGGAGATAACGGATATTTCTGGATTTCCTATGAAGACCCGTCGCTGACTTCTTTCCTTGTTCAGGATGTTTCTCTGACAAATGAAGATGAAACAATCTATCAATATGACGGTTACGGATATGCATCAGGTCTTGTTGTGGCTGGTATTTTTGATGCTTTACAGGCAAATGTTTTCACAGCCGAGAAGGATGAAGCAATCAGTTCCGTTGCTTTCCATACTATGCAGGATAATGTTACCTATGAAATTTCAGTATATAAAAATGTAACTTATGGTAAAGGAAGTCCTGTGGCAGATGGTGAAATGTTCCCTGTTGTTACATACGGAAAAGCACAGTATAAAGGCTACCACAAGATTCCCCTTGAACAGGCAGTTCCTGTAAGTAAGGGTGAAACCTTTTCAATTGTTATAAGAATGACTGTTCCCGAAAACGGCGGTGTTCCTATATACATTCCTGTTGAGGGAAAAAATCAGGTAAGTGATTCTATTTATACACGTTATAATTCATCAGAAAATGGTCAGAGTTTCTTTACTTTTCCGGGTTATGCCTGGAGTGAAACTGTAGTTCAGGATCAGAACGGCAACGAAATCAATTATAATAACGTATGTATCAAGGCTTTTACTGTTCCTGACAACACGTTTCAGATAAGCACTGCAGAAGAATTCAATGATTTTGCACTCCGTGTAGCAAACGGTGAAAGTTTTGAGGGTAAGAATATTAACCTTGCCTGTGATATTGATTTCAACGGTGGTGAAATCATTCCTGTAGGAACTGATACCAATCCCTTTGCAGGATATTTTCTTGGTAACGGTTATGTTCTTAAAAACGGTGTTATAAATTCAGAATCAGATTATGCAGGTGTTTTCTCTGCTATTTCAGAGAACGCTCAAATCAGTAAATTGGGTATTGAAGATATTTCTGTTACAGGTGCTTATGGTGTAGGTGCTCTGTGCGGTTATAACGAAGGAAAAATAATTCACTGCTATGCTACAGGCAATGTTCAGGGTGAAGAATCTGTGGGCGGTTTAGTCGGCATAAATGCAGGTGAGATATCATATTCATATTCAACCTGTAACGTTTCAGGTGATTATTATGTAGGTTCATTTATCGGTGAAAGCCAATCAGGTACAGATACAAACTGCTATGTTATAACTTCTGATTGGGATTTAATAGGAAACGATTATGGTGAAGTTATACCTGCGGATGAAAAATATTTTTCTGACGGTCTTGTTGCATTCTTACTTGATGAAGGTACTTCAAGTCACAGAAAAAATGTGTGGACAAAGCGTGACGGAAAAACTACATTCCTTAAATCATCGGATGAAACAGTTTACAGGGTTGAACTTTTTGATAAATCTACATATGAAAGTATTTACCTTTATGTAAATGCAAACGATAATCTGAAAACACTTGCAGAACAGAAAAAAGAGGGGATGACAGTTACGTTCTATGCTGACCCTCAGCACAGAGTCCTCTATGAGTCTGTTCCAAACTCTAATATGATGCTTTATGTTGAGTGGAAAGCAAGTCACATCTGTGAAGATAATCTTGAGTTTATCCATGGTACAGATGCTGACTGTTACACCGGCGGTAATCAACCCTATTACAGATGCTCTTGCGGTAATTTGTATAAAGATGAAAAAGCAACTGAATTAACGGATGAAAACTGGATAATAATAAATCCTTTCAACCACCCCATTGAAGATATTGTGAAAACAGAAAGAGTTGAACCTACTCATACAACAGACGGTAACATCGAATACTACACCTGCTTAATCTGTAAGGATATTTTTGAAGATTCTGATTGCACAATAAAAGCAGATGAAACAGTTCTTACCGCCACAGGTCATTCGTACTCAGACTGGATTGTTGTGTCAAAGGTATCTTGCACAACCGACGGTTACAGATACAGAATCTGTTCCTGTGACGATAAAATTGAAGAGTTCACACCAAGTACGGGACACAGTTATAGTGAAACAGTAACTCCGCCTACAGATACAGAGCAGGGTTATATAACTATGACTTGTGATAATTGTGGAGATTCATACATTTCTCAATACATCCCTGTACAGACAGATATTTCTGTTTCGGGAAAGGTTACAAGCTATCTTTCTGATACGGATGAGATAACAGTTGAGTTAATCAGATTCGGTGAAACAGAATCCTCATACACACTTTATCTTACAGGAAACAATACAGTATATAATATAGAAAGCATCCTGTCAGGTGTTTACACCATACGGATCTCAAAGAAAAACCACGCAACAAGGGAATATGAGAATGTTGTAATCAAAGAAGGGGAGTTTGACTTTAAAATCTGCCCCATAGGTGATGCAAACAATGACGGTAAAGTATCTCTTCTTGATTATACTGCTGTTCTCAGGCATACAAAGAAGATAAGTCTCCTTGAGGGTTACTCATATAAATGCGCTGATGTTGATTCAAACGGCAAAATAAATATTTCAGACTATGCCAATATACTGAAACACGTTAAAAAAGTAATAAATTTGTGGAAATAACATCAAAAAAGTCAGAGCAATTTAATGCTCTGGCTTTTTGTTATATATTTATGTAATATGAAAATTTCAAACAAAAAGCGCTATATGTTGTGTAATTTAATGAAAAAATCATCAAAAAATAGATTTATTTATGTTTTTATTGTTGACAACGATATTTCATTATGATATAGTTTTAGTGGATAATTATATCTTAGTTTGATTACAAGTGGAGGTATCGACTATGAAAAAAAGCAAAAGAGTCATCAGTTTGCTTCTTTCTGTGGTAATGATCCTGTCTGTTTTTCAGGCGGGTTTCGTGGCATTTGCTGCGGATGGTACACAGTATGTTCTTGATGCAACAGAAGCAAAACAGTTAGCTGATGCAGGGGCAGTGGCAACGGCAACTCAGGTTGTCAGAGTCGCTAGTACTCTTTATTCTTATGACTTGGGTACAACAATCGTACCGGCAACTCCCTCAGGTATTCCTGCGAATGATGAGAGAGGACTTGCTAATGCGGGTAATGTTAACGAAACAGCATCATACCCGACAGTTAAAATCACTTTTAAGGATCTTCCCTCGGAGGTTCCTCAGATTACTTGCGTGAACACCAAATCAGCAGTAAGCAATGTTGTTATGTCAGTTGCAATTCCTAATACTACTGAGAAGTCATACACATGGCAGATTGCAAGTGGTACTGCTAATGCAGGTGATACTCTCAAATTCAGAATTACATACACTTACAACGGCAGAGAGTACACAAGCTATGCCTATTCTTATGTAGAAAACATTGCTATGCCTGCAGGTAATGTTGTAACAACTGAATCAAAGTATGAATCAGGTTTGTTCGGTTGGGGTACTAATTACTACGCAGGTGTTTCTGCCGCAACACGTGTTCTCGGTATAAACACTTACGGTAGCCTTGAATCATTCACAGTAGGCAGTTCAGACCTTCGCGGTTATTACGATGCAAGTGCGAACGCTTTTGTTACAAGATCAGGTGCAGATTACGCTACATACAATGTTATGAGAAGCCAAAGCACAAGGAATAAAGACAGTGCGCTCACATATGCTATCAATGACAGACGTGCATATGCTGATGTTTATGTAGATACAAGTGTAACAAAGTCATTTGCAGACCTTAATCTCCGCTTTGCAGTTGCTAAGGTTGAAAAAATAGGTGGAAACGAAACACAGTCACTTGATAACGTTGTTGTTAAACAGGGCAATGTTATTGCTAACAACGATCTTACAGGTACGGGTGACTATGCACTGGGAACTACTGCAAGAACAGGTACAATGGGTCTTGGTGATCAGTATGTTACAACATTTAGCGGTCAGACAATTACAAATGGCGCAGAATATACAATCGTTACAAGATTATCATCATCATACAGCGGTGCAAAGAATGAAACTTATATTCCTGTAGGTCTCAGAATCCATACAGTAGATAAGAGTGAACTTCGTGCACTTATCAATGATATTCTCCACAATAATACACCGGCAACTCCCTCAATATCAGAAAATAATAAAGGCGTAAATCCTCAGTCTTGGTACTATTCATCAGCAAGTTTCTCAGCATATGAGAAAGCAATGCTTGATGCTCAGACAGTGCTTCAGAACCCCAGATCATCACAGACTGCTATTGATAACGCTGTTTCTTCTCTTACAAATGCATACAACGGACTTGTTCTTGTGGAAGCAGATTATTCAAAAGTTGAAGCTGCTATAGATAGAGCAAATGAATATGAAGCAACAAAACATCTTTATACAGATGACAGTTATAATGCACTTATGGAAGCAATTTCCATTTATGATGCAGAAACAAATCCTGATGGTAAAATCCAGTATGGTTTCAGCGTTCTCTTCCAGCCTCAGGTAGATGAATGGGAAGCAGAAATCTACGATGCAATTGAAAAACTTGAATACAGACTTGCTGATTACTCAGAACTTAATGAGGTTTATGCAGAAGCTCTTCAGGTAATTGAAAATGAAGATATGTATATTGATATTTCAAGTGTCAATATTGCAATAAAAAATCTTGATTGGAATGTTAAGAGTACTGAGCAGAAGAAAGTTGACGATATGGTCGAAATGCTCAGGGAAGCAATTGACAGTCTTGTATATGTAAAAGCAAATTATGATGCTGTTAATGCAGCAGTTGCAAAAATTCAGCAGTATTCATCATCAAACTATACTCCTGAATCTTATCAGAATCTGAGAAATATTATCACAAATATCAACTATGAACTTGATATTAGCCAGCAGGCGATAGTTGATAACTATGTAACTCAGATTGAACAGGCAATCAAAGACCTTGACGAACTTCCTGCAGACTATGCGGAACTTGAAGCACTTCTGGCACAGATCGATGCACTTATAGAAAAATATTACTATCCTGAAACATATCAGGCAGTAAAAGATGCAGCAGCAGATTGCGAAGGATATGACGAAATAGGCATTACTCGTCAGGACGAAATTGATGCGATGGTGCTTTCGCTCAAAACTGCAATCAACAACCTGGTGATGTACGATGCTGACTATTCAGTTGTTGATGATTATATTGACGAGTTTAACAAACTTGACCATACTCAGATTTCTCAGTCATCACTTGACCGTGTTAATAACGCTATAAATGCTGTTAACCGAAATCTTAAAATTGACAGACAGTCTGACGTTGATGACTATGCACTTGCTATCAGAGTAGCTATTGACTCACTTGCGTATAACTCAGCTGATTATACTGATGTAATTCTCGCAGTTGAAAGAGCAAATACAATAGACAGAACATATTGGACTGCAGACAGTATTGCAGCACTTGATGTTGCTCTTGCGGGTGTTCAGTATGGTCTCGGTGTTAACCGTCAGGATGATGTTAATGCTATGGCTAATGCAATTAATACTGCTATCACTAATCTTAAGCCAGGTCCTGCGGACTACACAAGAGTTAATGAAGCAATTAACAGATATCTGGCAATGAATCCCGATTACTATACACCTTCCAGTGTTGTAAAAGTACAGTCAATTATCGATGAAATTAACTGGAACCTTACAAAAGAACATCAGGATGTAGTTAACGATTATGCTACGCAGATCGGTTTTGCGTTGCTTGACCTTGTTCCGGCAAAAGCTGATTATACAGAGCTTATTGCAATAATTGACAGTATTCCCGGTGACCTTGAAAGTCAATATACAAAAGACTCAATTCATGCACTTGAGAACGTTATTACATCAATTAACTGGGACCTTATGGCAAGAGACCAGGCAATAGTTGTTGGTTATCAGAACGCTCTCACAGAGGCAATCCAGAACCTTAAATACCTTACAGGTGACTATTCAGATGTTGACAAAGCAATTGCTGAAGGTCGTGCAATTATAGCAAAGAACGATCCGCCTATTTCTGCTGACAGTATCGCAGAGTTTGAAGCTCTTGTAGCATCACTCGATCGTACATATACAATCAAGCAGGAAGCAGAAATTGCAGCACTTGCACAGCAGGTAAGAAATGCATATCGTCAGTTCTCACATGCTGAATCAATTCACAAAGCTTCAGTTTCACTTGAAGCCGATAGAACATCATCATATCCCGGTGATATTATAACAGTATCTGTAATTGTTGGTACAGATTACTATGCAGCAGCATCTTCTTTCCCTGTTTTGTACGATGCAAACTATTTTGAACTTGTTGGCTCTACGGTAAGTGAAGCATTTATGTATGAAGGTTCTTATGCAGCAGCATCTGTAACAGGCGGTAACATAAATAGTCCTGCTAAGGGTTACCCGTCAAGTTATGACGAACAGGACAGAGCACAGTGGAAATATGCACTTATCTCATTTGCACCTAATGCTAAAATGAACCCTGAAGCACAGATTCTTGATCCCGCACAGACAGTTGTGAAACTTCAGTTCCGTGTGCTTTCCAGTTATACTGCAACCTCATATAAAGCAAGAATCTGGATTGACGGAGCTTTCCAGAAAACAGAAGACAATACGACAGGTAAACTTTATATCGGTCGTTATGAAACTGAGGCTGTCAATAATGACGTTGTAACAGTGGGTCAGGAAATTGACCTTACAAACGCTACAGTTGGTATCAGTATTGTTGACCCCTCATCTCCTGCAGTGTTCACACAGCTTAAGCTGGCACTTATTCAGGAGCCGCAGTATAATAAGTCTTTCTATACAGATGAGACATATAAAGCATATGCAGATGCAGTTGCAGTGGGTCAGGAAGTTCTTACACATGAAGGTTCATATACAGTAAAAGAACAGCCTATTATTGATGCTGCAACAAAAGCTATCAATGATGCGTTCAATGCTCTTGAACTTAAACCTGCTAATACAGAACCTCTTGTAAACGCACTTCTCGAATTCGTTCCGGTACTTCCTCAGAAACCCGGTACAGGTGAAACCTATGAAGATCCTGCAGAAGTTTATACTGCTGATTCATTGAAAGCTTACAATGATGCGGTCAGCGCAGGTAAGGCAATCCTCGACGAAGAAGGCTTGACCGTTGCTGATAACGAGAGAATTATATCTGCAGCACAAAAGATTGAGTCAACTTTCAATAGTTTGACAATGAAGCCCTTCTCATATAAGATGCAGATGGACGCAGCGTTGCTTAATAACGTGCCTGCTTATGATGCTGAATGTTATACTCAGGATACTTTTGATGCATACGACGATGCTTATAAAGCACTTAAATCATTTAAGGATTCAAACCCCACTTTCCTTAACGACGATGAGGGTATGGACCTTATCTATAATCTTAATCAGGCTTATAAAGCACTTGAATTCAAGGGTGCAGACTTGGATGCACTTAAAGAAGCGATAAACACTCCTCCTGTTGATGAATATGATAACAGTTATCCGTTAGATTATTATACTGACGAAACTCTAAGTGTTTATCAGGATGCAATTGATGAAGGTAGAAAGATTATCGATACTTATCCTCCATTAACAATACTTGACCAGGAAATAGTTGATGCGGCCGTAATTGCTATCAATGAGGCTAAATCGGGACTTTTGTTTAAACCTTTCTCGCTTTGGGAAGAGATAGCAAGTAATCTCGAATTGTATTATTCAATTTCCCCGGACGATTATACAGAAGAATCTTTTGAAAACTTTGACTATTGGGGACTTGAACTTATGTGGTTCTGGCCGGATCCGGATGACATAAGAGGCGAAGATTATGCTTTGTTGATTATTGATGAATTCATGACTGCTTATGATAATCTGCAGCTTAAACCTGCTGATACCACACGTCTTAAAGAAGCACTTGCTCTTGAGAATGAAGTAGGAGATCCCTCGCTTTACGATGAAATCAAATATAAGGCATTTATGGATGCTATCAATGCGGTCAAGGCTTATGGTGAAGATTACTTCTGGAAAGCAAGTGAACAGGAAACAGTTGATCAACTTGCACAGGCAATTTATGATGCATACGCTGAACTTGATGTTCTTCCCTTCTCAAAACTTCCTGAACTTAACGAAGCAATTGCAAATGGAGCACAGTACGAAGCAAATGTTTATGAAGAAAACGCTTATGCTGAGTACCTTGCAGCACGTAAAGTTCTTGAAGATATGATTGTAGATGCAGAGGCAGAAAAGCTTACAGTTGCTGACGACCAAAAAGCGGTTGATGCAATTGCAGAGTATGTGGCAAAGCGTGATGCTCTTGACAACGCTATCCTTGATGCTGACTACTCAGTTGTTAACGGGTTGATCAATGATGCACAGGAATACTTAAACAATGAATCATTCTACGACAATATTGATGCTCTCAAAGCTGCAATTGAAGATGTAGAAACCGGTTTAAAAGCATATGATCAGGATATAGTTAACGGTTATGAAACAGCAATCCGAGAAGCACTTGGAAATGTAAAGGAAAAACCCGGTGATTATAGCATCGTTAATGATGCTATTGATGTTGCTGAAGAAAAAATAGCAAAAGTTAAAGAGTTTGAGGAAATGGGCGCACCCATTATCCCCGGAACACTTGAAGCTCTTGAAAAAGCTATTGCTGATGTTAATGATGGTCTTGGTATTACACAACAGGAAACAATTAATGGTTATGCTGAGGCGATCATTGCAGCAACAAATGCACTTGATAACGTTTCAACAATCCTTATTGCTGAAGGTTCAGAATTCTATTTTGAAGTAGATAGTGAATACGGATGCAACTACATCAGAGGCATTGATGGTGCTTGGGGTATAATGGATAAGGAAGAAATTACTTCTCAGTTGGTATGTGTGGGTAGTAATACACAAATCGTTGTTATCAAGACTGATAATGGTTGGGGTACAGGTACAATAGTTCAGCACTATGACGATGATGAACTTATCAATGAATACTACATTGTCGTTGATGGTGATATAAATGGTAGCGGCTTTGCCGATTCTGATGACGTTACAATTCTTAAGACACACATCAATGAGTTTACCGAACCCGGCTTAGATATGGAAACATTTAAGACAAATACACCTTGGTTCAAAACTGCAGTTGATCTCTGTCAGGATGGTTGGCTTGATGTGATTGACCTTACAATTGTAATCAGTATCGTAAACTTTGACCATTACAGACAGTAAAAAATCAGTGAAACGATTATAACAAATAAACCACCGATAATGTTTTGACATTATCGGTGGTTTTATCTTTTCTATTATATTTCAACAAAATAATATACCCCTGTCTTATTTTGAACAAGACAGGGGTATTGATATAATCAAAGTTTATTTAGTTATTTCCAATAATCAACATCACAGGGAAGATTGATATTTTTTGCTTTGAAAACGGGATGTTTGCCTTCTTTTCTTTGCTTTTCATAGTCTTTTAAAGCACCGATAGCATATTTACCAAGAATGATAATTACAGGCATATTTATGATTGTCATTGCACCCATTGTCACATCAGCGATTCCCCAGAGGAGGTCTGCGCTGAGACCTGCACCAACAAACACAACAAGAGCAGCAACAATGTGGTAAACAGTCATAAATTTTTTGCTCGGCTGACGTTTAAGAAGATATACAAGACAATTATCAACATAGTAGAGGTTTCCGAGCAGTGTTGTGAAAGCAAAGAAGATCATTGCAATTGTTATGAAAATCGGTCCGAAAGCACCGAGTGTACTTGATAATGCAGCCTGCACATAAGGCGCACCTGAAAGGCTTTCTGAGGGTTCGATGCCCGAGCACATACACATAAATGCTGTTGCACTGCACACAAGGAGTGTGTCAATAAATACGGAAAGAACCTGAACAAGACCCTGTTTTACAGGATGGTCAACTTCTGCAGAAGCAGAGGCGTTCGGTGCAGAACCAACACCTGCTTCGTTGCTGAACAAGCCTCTTTTGATTCCGAACATAACGCAAGAACCGCTGAAACCGCCGAAAATTGCTTGCAAATCGAATGCTTCTGAAAATATTCTCTGGAAAACAGAGGGGAGAGATGAGATGTTTAAAACAACAATAACGAGTGCAATAAGTATGTACGCAAGTCCCATAACAGGCACAAGGATACTTGTAGCTTTAAGCACTCTTTTTCCACCGCCCATAAGGCAGTAAAGAACGAGAGCTGCAATAATAAAACCGATAATCCAGGGAGACCATTTTGCATCATAGAAACTGTATGATGAGAAAGTCGACTGGAGATTATATGATGCTAACATATTAAAACCGAAAGCATAAGTCATAATGAGGAGAACTGCAAAAATAATTGCAAGAGGAGCGCTTTTGAGACCTATCTGAATATAGTGTGCAGGACCGCCGTAACTTCCGTCAGGACCTTTTCTCTTGAAAATCTGTGCAAGTGTACTTTCGATGAAAGCCGATGCACCGCCGATGATTGCGATAATCCACATCCAGAAAACAGAACCGAAGCCACCGAGACAAAGTGCAGTTGAAACACCGATGATGTTACCTGTACCAACTCTTGATGCTGTTGAAACCATAAGAGCCTGGAAAGATGAAACACCTTTTCCGTCAGCAGGTTTTTCCATAACTGCTCTGAATTGTTCTTTGAGAAGTCTGAATTGAACGAAACGTGTTCTGAAAGTGAAGTAGATACCGCCAACTAACAGTAATATAATAAGTATATAACTGTAGAGGGCATCATTGACATTGGAAATGATGTTTTCAATCATATATTTTCCTCCTTAAAAATTAAGAACCTCGACTACGCGATTTGCGTGTGGAGGTTCTCGAATCTGGAGCTGGTGACGGGAATCGAACCTGCAACCTGCTCATTACGAATGAGCTGCTCTGCCATTGAGCCACACCAGCAAATTCCAAATTATTATACATAAAATTTAATAGAATTGCAATAGTTTTTTACAAAATAATTCGCAAATACGTGCTATAATCATTACACAAGAGTAAGCTGCATCATGTAGGTAAATGATGTAAATATAAACTTTCTCTTGATTTATTGTTAAAATTAGTGTAATCTATAATACTGAAAGGAATGATACATAAATGAACACTAAAAAATTTATTGCAATTTTACTTTGTCTTGTAGTTGTGCTTACAATCACAGCAGCATGTTCAAAGGATAAAGACAAGGATGTTACTGTTTATGAAACAGACCTCTGGGGTGAAACAGTAACAAACGATAAAGGCGAAAACGTTACAATTCCCGTTGAAGGTACATCAATTGAATATGTAACTGACAAAAACGGAAATAAGTTGCTTGACGAAAACGGCGAGAAGGTTACAATTCTCCATTACTATGTAAATGACGTCGACGATGAAGGAAACGTTGTTACAAATGCAAATAAAGAACCCGTAACACAGGCTCATTCTTCAGCTCCCTCAACAACAGCATCTATGGGCTCTTGGGAAGATATTCTCAACGGTGACGTGGAAATGTCAACAGTCGTTGTTGAAACAATGCCTGAGGGTACAACTGTTCAGACAAGTGAACGTCTTTATGACAAGAGTTTGAAAAGAATTCTTGCATCAGGTAAATTCTATATTGAAATGAAAACAAAATATAACGCTGAAGGCGTTGGTATTGCAGCAAACTATGGTCTTGCAGTAAGCGGTAACAAAACATATATGAAGACAAATATGCAGGTTGCGTTCTTCAATCTTACTCTTGAATTCATTATGAATGGCGATAATATGTATATACTTAACAGCAAACAAAAGGTATATATGGAATCAACGGGAGCTGACGGACTTGATGAAGATATGATGACAGGGGACCAGATTCAGGAAGCACTCGGTTCATCAACTTCTGAATATCAGAAAACATCTATTGTTAAATCAAAGGGCAAAACATATATCTGTGAAGAATATATTGATAACGGAACAACTTTCAAATATTATTTTGACCAGTCAACAGAAGAACTCAAACGAATTGAGTATGATGCAGAAGACGGAACAACAATCGCAATGGATATTGTGAAGCTTATCGGTAATCCTGCAGATTCATACTTTGAAGTTCCCGCAGGATATAAGAAAGTTGATGAAGACGGATTTACAAATGCAATGCTCGGACCTTATGCAAGTCTTATCGGAGCAGCACAGACAACAACAAAAGTAAATGGATAAGACGGTAGTAATAACAGGTACATCGGGTGGTATCGGCAGTGAAATCGCCCGTGTGTTTGCCGAAAACGGATGGAAAGTGGGTCTGATGTATCTGAACTCACAGGAAGATGCCGAACAACTTGAAAAAGAACTCCGCACAATGGGCACAGAAACATTTTGCAAAAAATGTGATGTTTCATCAAAAGAAGATGTAAAGGAGTATTTTGAAGAGGCTGAAAAACATCTCGGCAGAATAACTGCTCTTGTCAACAATGCAGGTGTGTCACTGCAGAAACTTTTTACCGATGTTACGGAAGAAGAGGCTGAAAAAGTATTTGATATAAACGTCAAAGGTACTTTTAACTGTTGCAAGGAAGTTCTTCCGCCTATGATAAGAGAAAAGCAGGGGAAAATCGTCAATATTTCCTCTATGTGGGGCATTTGTGGAGCATCCTGTGAAGTTCACTATTCTGCTTCAAAAGCGGCGGTAATAGGCTTTACAAAGGCTCTGGCGAAAGAGGTCGGTCCCTCATCAGTTAATGTAAACTGTGTTTGTCCCGGTGTTATTGACACGAAGATGAACGCACATCTGAGCGAAGATGATATGAATGTACTTAAAGAGGAAATTCCTCTTATGAAAATTGGCAAACCGAGAGATGTCGCTGAAACAGTTTATTTTCTTTGTTCTGATAAGGCCGATTATATTACAGGACAGACTATTTCTGTTGACGGCGGTATGATAATTTAAATATTTAAAACATTTTTACCATAAATATCAAAAAAGCCTTGATTTTTTTGAATATTTATGGTAAATTTATATGGATATAATATAACTTCCGAAATTGGAGGAATGAAAAATGGCAAATTGTCCGAATTGTGGTGTCCACCTTAAAAAGACTTATTGGAAGCCCAATTGTCCCAACTGTAATGTAAACATCTTCTATAATGGTATGCAGGAGCGTCTTGAAAACGACGTTATAACAGCTGAAATATCACTTAACAAGATGTACGCAATGCTTGACAGAGCAAAAGCATCATACATTGGCTCAAAACTTGCAATCATAAGAATTATTGTCAGCCTTATTCCTATCGGCGCATTGTTCCTGCCCCTGGCAAAGCTTTCGGTTAACGTACCTTTCGTTTCAGAAAGTTTTTCAATCAATGCACTTACACTTTATAACGCTGTTTCAACAATGGACTTTGACGGTCTCTTCGGTATGTTATCATCCGAAACCATGTCCCTTGCGGTAATTTTGTTTGCACTTTCAATTGTGTTTATAGCACTCGGTGCTGTAGCATCTCTGGTAGGATTTATTCTTATCTTCCTTTCATGTGCACCCAAAGGTATTCAGCGTAACCTTGGTCTTGCAGGTATAGCACTCAGCTGTTATGTTCTCAGTGGTGTAGCATTCCTCGTTTCAGGTTCACAGTTTGCATCAGTTCTCGGTGAAGGCGCTTATTCAGCATCAATTTCATTCGGTTACTTCATTCTTCTTGCACTTGCAATTGCACCTATCGTAATTAACCTTATGATTAAGAAGAATCCCATCGTTGTTAAATCTTCTGCAGAGAAGAGAAAACAGGAAATTGCAGAAAAAGCTGCTGCAATGGCTGCTGAACTCGAAGAAGCAAAGAGAAAAGAAGAAGAGCAGAGAATGATTGAAGAAGCATACGCTGCTGAAATGGCAAAGAAAAACGAAGAAAATAAATAATCTGTAAAGATAAACACCGAAAGTCTCAGAAGACTTTCGGTGTTGTTTTTTTACCACTGATAAATATTCAAATCTACTATTCCGTTTTTTACTTCCACACCTTCTTCTTCAAGAAGGCGAATCTGCATATTTTCTCCTCCGAAAGCAAAAGCCTCAGAAACTTTACCGTTTCTGTTTACTACTCTGTGACATTTTATTGTTTCAGGGTCAGGGTTTACGTGAAGAGCATATCCCACAACTCTTGCCCAACGGGGATTTCCTGCAAGAAGTGCAACCTGACCGTAGGTTGCAACCTTTCCCCGCGGAATCTGTCTTACAACATCATATATTTTATCAAATGTACTGCCACTCATTTTATCACTTCCTCAGATATAATATAACCAATTATTTTTTCGGTTGCAACAGTAAAAATATACATTTTCAAATTTTTCTCGACACAAGATATAGTATCTTGTATATTTTTTGCCCATAAATATACTTGCAACCACAATATCTTGTGTTTGTGAAAAAGTTGTCACAAAATGGCTGAAAACCTTGATGTTATTGGGTTTTCAGAGCTTTTTTAAACAAAATACGGTGTGCATATTTATTCAAAAGCATACAATATTTAGAAAAAACTTTAAAAATAACCACAATATATTGTGAAAAACTATTGACAAGTGCAATTTCTTGTGTTATTATTATCCAGCAAACACAGAAAGTCGCAAAAATAAACATAACGGAGGTAGAATTATGTATCGCGTACAGAAGAGAGACGGAAAAATCGTAGATTTTGACATCAGAAAAATTGCAACTGCCATCAAACAGGCATTTGAATCTTGTGAAAAGGAATATAACGACAGCGTTATCGATTTCCTTGCACTCAAGGTTACAGCAGACTTTGAACCCAAAATCAAGGATTCACTTATCACTGTTGAAAACGTTCAGGACAGCGTTGAATCAGTTCTTGTTCAGGCAGGTTATGCTGATGTTTCAAAGTCATATATCCTTTACAGAAAACAGCGTGAAAAACTTCGTAACATCAAAGGAACACTCCTTGACTACAAAGACCTTGTTGACAACTATGTTAACGTTAATGACTGGAGAGTTAAAGAAAACTCAACAGTAACATACTCAGTTGGCGGTCTTATCCTTTCAAACTCAGGTGCAATCACTGCTAACTACTGGCTTTCTGAAATTTATGACAGAGAAATCGCAGATGCTCACAGAAATGCTGACATCCATCTTCACGACCTTTCAATGCTTACAGGTTACTGTGCAGGTTGGTCACTCAAACAGCTTATTCAGGAAGGTCTCGGCGGTGTAACAGGTAAAATCACATCTGCTCCCGCAAAACACCTTGCAACACTCTGCAACCAGATGGTTAACTTCCTCGGTATTATGCAGAATGAATGGGCAGGTGCTCAGGCTTTCTCATCATTTGACACATATCTTGCACCTTTCGTAAAAGCGGACAACCTTTCATACGAACAGGTTAAAAAATGTATCGAATCATTCATCTACGGTGTAAACACACCTTCACGTTGGGGTACACAGGCTCCTTTCTCAAACATCACTCTTGACTGGACAGTTCCCAACGACCTTGCAGAACTTAACGCTATTGTTGGCGGTAAAGAACAGGATTTCAAATATAAAGACTGTAAGAAAGAAATGGATATGGTTAACCGCGCATTCATCGAAATTATGATTGAAGGCGACGCTCACGGCAGAGGATTCCAGTATCCCATTCCCACATACTCAATCACAAGTGACTTTGACTGGTCAGAAACAGAGAACAACAAGCTTCTCTTTGAAATGACTTCAAAATACGGTACTCCTTACTTCTCAAACTATATCAACAGTGATATGGAACCCAGTGACGTAAGAAGTATGTGCTGCAGACTTCGTCTTGACCTGAGAGAACTCCGCAAAAAATCAGGCGGTTTCTTCGGTAGCGGTGAAAGCACAGGTTCAATCGGTGTTGTTACAATCAATATGCCCAGAATTGCTTACCTTGCAACAGATGAAGCTGATTTCTACAAACGTCTTGACAGAATGATGGACATTTCAGCTCGTTCACTTCACATCAAGAGAACAGTTATCACAAAGCTTCTCAACGAAGGTCTTTATCCCTACACAAAACGTTATCTTGGTACATTTAACAACCACTTCTCAACAATCGGTCTTGTTGGTATGAACGAAGTTGGTCTCAATGCAAAATGGCTGGGTAAAGATATGACTCACAAGGAAACTCAGAAGTTCGCTCAGGAAGTTCTTGACCATATGAGAGAAAAACTTTCAGACTATCAGGAAATGTACGGTGACCTCTACAACCTTGAAGCAACTCCTGCAGAGTCAACATCATACAGACTTGCAAAACACGACCTTAAGAGATATCCCGAAATCAAAACTGCTTCTGAAGCTGATGAAACACCTTACTACACAAACAGCTCACATCTTCCTGTTGGTTACACAGAAGACATCTTTGAAGCGCTTGACATTCAGGATGAACTCCAGACAAGATACACATCAGGTACTGTTTTCCATGCTTATATCGGTGAAAAACTTCCCAGCTGGAAATCAGCAGCAACTCTTGTCCGCAAAATTGCAGAAAACTATAAACTTCCTTATTATTCAATTTCTCCCACATACTCTGTATGTAAGAGTCACGGATATATAGCAGGTGAACACTTCACTTGTCCCGAATGCGGACAGCCTGCTGAAGTTTACAGCCGTATCACAGGCTACTACCGTCCCGTTCAGAACTGGAATGACGGTAAAGTTCAGGAATATAAGCACCGTAAGCTTTACGACATCGCAACATCAAAGCTTCCCTCAGAAAGAGAAGCAGTGTGCGATTGTGCAGACGAACCCGCTGCTGACCTGAACGTTGGCACAAGAACAATCCTTTTCACAACTGCAACTTGCCCCAACTGTAAAATTGCAGCATCTCTCCTTGATAAATCAGGAGTAGAGTTTGAAAAAGTTCTTGCAGAAGACAATGCTGACCTTGCAAAAGAACTTGGCATCAAACAGGCTCCCACACTTGTTGTTGCTGATGAGAACGGCGTTGCAAAATATCAGGGTGTATCTGATATCAAAAAGTTTATAAAAGCATAATTGCTTTTAATGGTAAAACCTTACTAACAAAGGAATCGCTGAGAGTTTTTCGGAAACTCCCGGCGATTTTCCTTTTATTTTAATTGACAAAGATTTTTTCTTGTGATACGCTTATATCAGAAGAAAGAGGTGTTAATATGTTAGCAATAATAATACTTGCGTTTGTGTTCTCAATTTTAAGTATCATATCAACTGTTCTCATAGCAGTGTGGATTTATAAAGACGCTAAAAAAAGAGATATGGAGGCGGTTTTGTGGACACTCCTTGCAATTCTTCTTCCATCATATATCGGCGTAATAGTATATTTTGTTTCAAGAAGCAGCGAAAAAACCTATGTCTGTCCGCGTTGCCGAGGTTCTGTCAATAAAGACTATGCAGTGTGTCCTGTCTGTGGTTTACCTCTGAAAAGGAAGTGTACTCACTGCGGACTTGATTGCGAAGATACGTGGCACAACTGTCCCAGATGTTCAAACGAACTTGAGCCTATCGCATATCCTTTGTCAAAACCCGTTGAAGAAAAAGACCATCTTGTCCGTAATATAGTTATGCTTATAGTTGCAAATATAGTTATGTTTATCGGCTTATTTACAGGAATGACTGTTTATCTCATCAACAATGCAGATGTGAACATCGAAGATTTTCAGGCACCGTATATTGATGGTTTTGATGATTTTGAAATTTATACAGAAAACGTAGAGTATGTTATAAAATAAGGTGAAAATATGCCTATTCAGATTATAAGACAGGATATAACAAAAATAGAATGTGATGCTATTGTAAACGCTGCCAAGAATAGTCTGCTTGGTGGTGGTGGAGTTGACGGTGCAATTCATAAAGCAGCAGGAGAAGAACTGTTGGAAGAATGTAAAACTCTTGGTGGTTGCGATACGGGAAAAGCAAAAATCACAGGAGCCTATAATCTTCCTTGTAAATATGTTATACATACAGTAGGTCCTGTATGGCACAACGGTTTTATGGGTGAAGAGAAAAAACTTATTTCCTGTTATCGTGAAAGTTTGAATCTTGCAAAAGAAAATGGCTGTGAATCAGTTGCTTTTCCTTTGATTTCTTCTGGTGCATACGGCTATCCGAAAGATAAGGCACTGAAAGTGGCGATTGATACAATAAGCGAATTTCTGCTTGATAATGATATGCTGGTATATATTGTTATCTTTGATAAAAAAGCATTTGACATCGGTAAAAAACTTTTTGCTGATATCAGAACATTCATTGATGACAGATATATTGAGGAACACCCTTATAATTTACAAAGAAGTGTAAGGCTTAATGAATGTGCTGACGAAAGTGTTTGTTATGGTGAAAAAGCATCTTTACTGTGTCCTATAGCTTTTGAAGATAACCTTGAAAGTTGGCTCGGACAGGTTGACGAAAGTTTTTCACAGATGCTCATTCGCAAAATAGATGAAAAGGGTATGACAGATGCTGAGTGCTATAAAAAGGCGAATATTGACCGCAAACTTTTTTCGAAAATAAGAAACGACATCAACTATAAACCTAAGAAAACAACTGCGATTGCATTTGCGATTTCACTTGAACTATCTCTTAAGGAAACGGAAGAAATGCTGATGAAAGCAGGATATGCACTTTCTCACAGCAGTAAATTTGACATTATCATTGAGTATTTTATTACAAAAGGCAATTACAATATTTTTGAAATCAATGAGGCTCTTTTTGCATTTGACCAGGTTTTACTTGGTGTTTGAATTTGTCGCTTTTCAGGCGACCTTTCAACGTGAAAATATCTCTATAATATGGTTGTAAGGTGAAAACACCAAGCAACCATATTATTTTTTGGAGGTATTTTAAATGAAAAACAACATCACGGAAATGGTATTTATTCTTGACAGAAGCGGGTCAATGCAGGGTCTTGAAAAAGACACAATCGGCGGATTTAACTCTATGATAGAGAATCAGAAAACACTTGAGGGTAAATGTTATGTGTCTACAGTTCTTTTTGATTTTGAAACTGACGTAATCCACGACAGGGTTGATTTATCAAAAGTTAAAAAGATGACAGAAAAAGAGTATTTTGTCAGAGGTTGCACCGCACTTCTTGATGCGGTGGGAGGATCAATTCATCACATCGGCAACATCCACAAATATGCCCGTAAGGAAGATGTTCCCGAAAAAACAATTTTTGTTATAACAACTGATGGTATGGAGAATGCAAGTAAGTATTACGATGCTAACACAGTCAGAAAAATGATTGAAAGGAAGAAAGAAAAGTACGGATGGGAATTCCTTTTCTTAGGTGCCAATATTGATGCTGCCGCTACTGCAGAATCTATTGGTATTGACAGAAAACGTGCGGCAAACTATACTGCTTCTCCTGCAGGTACATCCGCTCTTTACAACACAGTAAATAAAGCGATTATCAATTACAGAAACTGTTCTGAAATTGATGAAAGCTGGTCAGAAAACATTAAATAAATCAATAGGTAACAAAAGAGTAAAGAATTGTTGCGAAAATGTTACCGTTATTGACAAATTACTGCTTATTTGATATAATGTAGGAAATCTTAGTGCTTCGGGAATGCCAAGGGATTTAACAGACATATCAAAGCCGTATTTATTCGGTCAGTATCTTTATGTCCCTGTCATTTTTTTGTGACAGGGTCTTTTTTATCAGCAGGAGGAAAACAATGAACTTCGTTTTAAAAGATGCCAAAGTTTTTCGTAAAGGTAAGTTCATAAAAGGCGATATTCTTGTAAAAGACGGTCGCCTCAGTCATCTTTTCGGTTTTTCATCTGTTCCCAGCGATGCTATTGTTTATAATGCAGAAAATTGTATTGTTATTCCGGGTCTTATTGATGTACATGTGCATCTTCGAGAACCGGGATTTTCTTTTAAAGAAACAATAAAAAGCGGAACAGAGGCGGCAGCACACGGCGGTTATACACATATCTGCTCAATGCCGAACTTAAACCCTGTGCCGGACTCTATGAAAAACTTAAAACAGCAGCTTGATATCATCAAGTCAGATGCAGTTATCAAAGTCACACCTTACGGCTCAATTACTGTAGGTCAGATGGGTGATGAGCTTTCTGATATGGACGCTATGAAAGAATCAGTAGCAGGTTTTTCAGATGATGGTAAAGGCATTCAGGAAGCGGAAATGATGATAATGGCAATGGAAGAAGCAAAGGCTTGCGGCAAGATGATTGTTGCACATTGCGAAGATAATTCTCTGCTTCACGGCGGATACATCCACGACGGTGAGTATGCAAAACTTCACGGACACAGAGGAATCTGTTCTGAAAGTGAGTATCTTCCCATAAAACGTGACATACCTCTTGCAAAGCGTACAGGCTGTGCATACCACGTTTGCCACATTTCAACAAAAGAAAGCGTTGAAATTATCAGACAGGCTAAGGCTGACGGAGTTGATATCACCTGTGAAACTGCACCTCACTACCTTGTTTTCAACGATATGGATTTGCAGGAAGACGGCAGATTCAAAATGAATCCTCCTATCAGAGGCGAAGAAGACAGACTGGCACTTATTGAGGGTATCAAAGACGGCACAATTGATATGATTGCCACAGACCACGCACCCCATTCTGCGGAAGAAAAGGGCAGAGGTCTTGAAAAGAGTGTTATGGGTGTTGTAGGTATTGAAACTGCTTTCCCCGTTCTCTGGACAGAACTTGTAAAGAAAGATGTTATCACACCTGAACACCTTGTTAAAATAATGAGCACTAACCCTGCAAAGCGTTTCGGTTTTGAAAGTGCACTTGCAGATGGTGAAGTGGCTGAGTTTACAGTGTTTGATGTAAACGAAGAATATGAAATCGACCCCGAAAAATTCCTTTCAATGGGCAGAAGTACACCTTTTGCAGGCAGAAAGGTACAGGGTAAATGTCTCATGACCGTCTGTGGCGGTAAGGTTGTTTACAACGATATGGAAGGCAGGAAAGAATAGATGAAACAATCAATTTTTGAAATTAAATCCAATGAAAAAATCGCAAAAGATGTTTTCAGAATGGTTCTTTCAGGTGACACATCAGACCTGAAAAATCCCGGTCAGTTTGTAAATATCAAGCTTGACGGATTTTTCCTCAGACGTCCCATTTCAGTCTGTGACTACGACGAGGGAGTACTTGTGCTTATCTACAAAGTAGTAGGTGAGGGCACAGAAGTTATGAGCAGGATGTGTGAAGGTGAAAAGCTTGACATCCTCACAGGCCTCGGCAACGGCTTTGACACTTCTCTCAGCGGTGAAAATCCTGTTGTTATCGGCGGCGGTGTAGGTGTTCCTCCCATGTTCAACCTTGCAAGAAAACTGATTGCTGAGGGCAAAAATGTCACAGCAGTTCTCGGTTTCAACAAAGCAGAAGAAATTTTCTATAAAGACGAATTTGAAAAATTAGGCGCAAAAGTTCTCATTTCAACTGTTGACGGCTCAGTAGGTGTGAAAGGCTTTGTAACTGATGCGATGAAAGATATCGATTTCACTTACACATACTGTTGCGGTCCTGAACCTATGCTCAAAGCAGTTTATAATGCGTCTGAGAAATCAGGTCAGTTCAGTTTTGAAGAGAGAATGGGTTGCGGCTTCGGTGCTTGTATGGGTTGCAGCTGCAAAACAAAATACGGCAACAAGAGAATCTGCAAAGAAGGCCCTGTTCTTGTGAAGGAGGAGATAATATGGTAAATCTGAAAGTTAACTTGTCAGGTGTTGAACTTGATAATCCCATTATCCCTGCAAGCGGAACATTCGGTTTCGGTTATGAATTTGCAGAACTTTACGATATAAACATTCTCGGTTCGCTTTCATTCAAGGGTACAACTCTTGAACCTCGTTTCGGTAACCCCACACCGAGAATCGCAGAAACAAGAAGCGGTATGATTAACTCCGTAGGACTTCAGAATCCAGGTGTTGATAAAGTTATTTCAGAAGAACTTCCCAAACTCCGTGCTTGTTTCAACAAACCTATTATGGCAAACATCAGCGGTTTCTCAATTGATGAATACAGAACCTGCTGCGAAAAAATTGATAAAGAAGACCAGGTTGAGTTCATTGAAGTGAATGTAAGCTGTCCCAATGTTCACAACGGCGGTATGAGTTTCGGCACATCACCTGAGAGTGCGGCAGAAGTCACAAGGGCAGTAAAAGCAGTGACAAATAAACCTGTGTTCATAAAACTCAGTCCCAATGTTACAGATATCGTGTCTATTGCCAAGGCTTGTGAAGAAGCGGGTGCAGACGGCATCAGCCTTATCAACACACTTCTCGGTATGAAGATAGATTTAAGAACACGTAAACCTGTTGTTGCCAATAAAATGGGCGGTTTCTCAGGAGATGCAATTTTCCCTGTTGCAGTGAGAATGGTTTATCAGGTTTACGAAGCAGTTAATATTCCCATCATCGGTATGGGTGGCGTATCACGTGCGGAAGACGTTATTGAGCTTATGCTTGCAGGTGCAACAGCAGTTGAAGTAGGTGCAGCAAACCTTGTTGAACCTTATGCTTGTAAGAACATAATCGAAGACCTTCCCCGTGTGATGGAAAAATACGGTATAAATAATTTAAAAGATATAATAGGAGGCGCACACTAATGGGTAAAGACGTAATTATTGCATGTGACTTTGACGGTAAAGAGGAAGTACTCAATTTCCTTGACAAGTTTACAGGCAGAAAACCTTTTGTGAAAATCGGTATGGAGCTGTACTATTCAGCAGGTCCTGATATCGTAAAGGAAATCAAGGCAAGAGGACATAAGATTTTCCTTGACCTTAAACTTCACGATATCCCCAACACAGTAAAAAAATCAATGGCAGTTTTGTCAAAATTGGATGTTGATATGTGCAACCTCCACGCAGCAGGTACAGTTGCTATGATGGAAGCAGCAATTGAAGGTCTTACACGTCCTGACGGCACAAGACCTCTTCTCATCGCAGTAACTCAGCTTACTTCAACAAGTGAAGAAAGAATGAGAGAAGACCTTCTCATCGAGAAACCTATTGACGAAGTTATTATGCACTACGCATCACGTGCAAAAGTTGCAGGTCTTGACGGCGTTGTATGTTCACCCCTTGAAGCAGCAAAGGTTAAATCAGTATGCGGTGATGAGTTCCTTACAGTAACTCCCGGTGTACGTTTTGCAGATGGTGAAGTAGGTGACCAGGTAAGAATCGCAACTCCCGCAAGAGCAAAAGAAATCGGCTCTGATTACATCGTTGTTGGCAGACCTATCACACAGGCAGAAGACCCCGTAGCAGCATACGAAAGATGCGTAGCAGAATTCGTTGACTAATTGTTAATTATTTGTTGATTATAAAGGAGAAAAAGATTATGGAAAGACTTATTGCAGAAGATTTGCTCTCTATCAGAGCCGTATTTTTCAGACCCGACGAACCCTTCACATGGGCAAGCGGTATCAAGAGCCCTGTTTACTGTGACAACAGACTTACACTCACAGCTCCCAAGGTAAGAAATGACGTTGAAAACGCACTTGCAGAAACAATCAAAAAAGAATATCCCGAATGTGAAGTTCTTATGGGCACAAGCACAGCAGGTATTGCTCACGCTGCAATCACTGCTCACATTCTCGGACTTCCTATGGGTTATGTTCGCTCAGGTTCAAAAGACCACGGCAGACAGAACCAGATTGAAGGTAAACTTGAAAAAGGTCAGAAGGTTGTAGTTGTTGAAGACCTTATTTCAACAGGAGGCAGCGTTATCGAAGTTGTAAACGTTCTTCGTGAAGCAGGTGCAGAAGTTCTCGGTATCGTAAGCATCTTCACATACGGTATGCAGAAAGGTATTGACAGACTTGCAGCAGCAAACGTTAAAAATGTTTCACTCACAAACTTTGATGTTATCGCAGACGTAGCAGCAGAAACAGGTTATATCAAACGTGAAGACGTTGAAAGACTCATTAAGTTCAGAAATAATCCCTCAGATGAAAGTTGGATTGGGTGAACAATATGAGAAGTCTTATTGATATTAACGATTTGTCAATTGAAGAAATTGACGAACTTATTGCAAAGGCAAACGATATCATAGATAACCCTAAAAAATATGCTCATAAATGTGACGGAATGAAACTCGCCACACTTTTCTTCGAACCCTCAACAAGAACAAGACTCAGCTTTGAGGCTGCAATGTATGAGTTGGGCGGTAACGTGCTTGGTTTCTCAGAGGCACAGTCATCTTCTGCCGCAAAAGGCGAAAGCGTTTCCGATACAGTAAAAACAGTAAGCTGTTATGCTGATATTATTGCTATGCGTCACCCCAAGGAAGGTGCACCTCTTGTTGCTTCAAAGAAAGCATCAGTGCCCATTATCAATGCAGGTGACGGCGGACACAATCACCCCACACAGACACTTACAGACCTTCTCACAATTCACCGTGAAAAGGGTAGATTCAATGATCTGACTATCGGTTTCTGCGGTGACCTTAAATTCGGCAGAACAGTACATTCGCTTATCGAAGCTATGTCAAGATATAAGAACATCAAGGTTGTTCTCATTTCACCAGTTGAACTGAAACTTCCCAGCTACATTAAGCACGATGTTCTTAAAGCACATAACATCGAGTATGTTCAGACAACAAATCTGGAAGAAGTTATGCCTACACTTGACATTCTCTATATGACACGTGTTCAGCGTGAAAGATTCTTCAACGAGGACGACTATGTAAGACTTAAAGACAGTTACATCCTCACTCCTCAGAAACTTCTTACTGCAAAAGAAGACCTGTGCATTATGCATCCGCTGCCGAGAGTAAACGAAATCTCAACAGCAATTGACGAGGATAAACGTGCTTGTTACTTCAAACAGGTTCTTAACGGTAAATTCATAAGAATGGCACTTATTCTGAAACTTCTGGGGGTGGAATAAATGATAGTCGATGCAATTAAAAACGGTATTGTAATTGACCACATTACAGCAGGTAACGCGATGGAGCTTTATTCCATTCTCAACCTTGATGAACTTGACTGTACTGTAGCAATTCTCAAGAATGTACCGAGTAAGAAAAAAGGTAAAAAAGATATTATCAAGATTGATACACTTATTGACGTGGATTTTGACGTTCTGGGCTATGTTGACCCCAACATCACAGTCAGTGTCATTAAAGAGGGGAAAGTTGAAAAGAAACTCGAGATGACTCTCCCTGAAACAGTCACAAACGTTCTCAAATGTAAGAATCCCCGTTGTATTACTTCAACTGAGCAGGAACTTGATCACGTGTTCAAGCTTACAGATGCAAAACGTAAGATTTACAGATGTATTTACTGTGAAAGCCAGTCGAAGTAATATATAATAAAAATAAAGTCAAAAATATACTTTTTTTGTAGGTATAACTGTTGACTATCCATTCGGCAGAATGTATAATTATGATAGTAGGTTAATATTAGTTTTTCACAACTGACGGAACAGGTGAAAGTAACACCGGGGGAGTGAAAAACATAACATTTTTGTCGACCGTCTGGGCAGTTCTATCTTCATTAACAGTGGGAAAGAACTGCCTTTAAACGCTTTTAGGAGGAAAATATATGAAAAAAGTCGCTATTATTATGGGCAGCGACAGCGATTTGCCCGTTATTGAAAAAGGCATTGCAAAACTTGAAGAATTCGGTATCGAATTTGAAGTTCACGTTTTTTCAGCACACAGAACACCTGTTGAAGCAAAAGTTTTCTCAGAAACAGCAAGAGAAAACGGCTTCGGTGTTATTATAGCTGCAGCAGGTATGGCAGCACACCTTGCAGGTGCAATCGCAGCCAACACAACACTTCCCGTAATCGGTATTCCTGTTAAATCAACAAACCTTGACGGTATGGATGCACTTCTTTCAACTGTTCAGATGCCCACAGGTATCCCCGTTGCAACAGTTGCAATCAACGGTGCAGCAAATGCAGCACTCCTTGCTATTGAAATTCTTGCAGTAACTGATTCAGACCTTGCTGCAAAACTTGATGCAATGAGAAAAGAAGGCGCAGAAACAGTTCTCAAAAAGGACGCTGCAATCTCAGCAAAATACTCTAAATAAGGGATGATATAAATGGGCGGTTTTTTCGGAGCAGTATCTGAAAGAGACTGTATTATAGACGTTTTCTTCGGCGTTGACTACCATTCACATCTCGGCACACGTCGTGGCGGTATGGCAGCATACGATGAAGAAATCGGTTTACAGAGAGAAATTCACAATATTGAAAATTCACCTTTCAGAACAAAATTTGAAGGTATCACAGAGGAAATGAAAGGAAAGGCTTGTATCGGCTGTATAAGTGACAGCGACCCTCAGCCTTTGCTTATCCGTTCAGAGCTGGGCACTTATGCAATCTGTACTGTAGGTGCAGTCAACAACTCAAAAGAGCTTGTTGAGAAATATCTGCTTACAGGTGGTCATTTCAGTGCAATGACAGGCGGTAAAATCAATTCAACAGAATTGGTTGCAGCACTCATCAGCCAGAAATCAAGTTTTGTTGAAGGTATTAAATTTGTTCAGGATGTAATTGACGGTTCAATGTCAATCCTCATTCTCAAAGAAGGCGGTTCAATCATCGCTGCAAGAGATAAAATGGGCAGAATTCCCGTTCTTCTCGGTAAAGATGATGAGGGACACTGTGTAACATTTGAAAGCTTTGCCTATGACAAGCTGGGTTACACTCCTGCAAAGGAATTAGGTCCCGGTGAAATCGTAGAAATTACTTCAAAGAAAATTGAAGTAATTTCAGAGGCAAGAAAAGAAAAGAAAATCTGTGCTTTCCTCTGGACATATTACGGTTATCCTACCTCAATTTATGAGGGTGTCAATGTTGAGGCTATGCGCTACCGCAACGGTGTGATTATGGCTGAAACTGACAGAAAGAACGGTATAGCACAGGACCTTGACTACGTTGCAGGTGTTCCCGATTCAGGCACACCTCATGCAATCGGTTATGCAAATGAAAGTCACGTTGATTTTGCGAGACCTTTCATTAAATATACACCTACATGGCCCAGAAGTTTTATGCCCTCCAATCAGAAGGAGAGAAACAAGGTTGCAAAGATGAAACTTGTTCCTGTCCACGAACTTATTGAAGGCAAAAAACTCCTCTTTGTTGATGACAGTATCGTAAGAGGTACACAGCTTCGTGAAACAGTTGAT
>JAZRQI010000218.1:0-17755 GCA_045649705.1 Acutalibacteraceae bacterium | reverse complement strand
TCTATCAGGATTCCGTTAATTGCTTTGTTACCCTCTCCTGTTGAAGGCGTTTCATATGTGTAATTTATAATACCGATTTTTATACCGTTGACATTTACAATATTATAAAGCTTCTGTGTATTATCTTTTGCTACACCTGTGTATTGGACACCTGTATTTTCAATAACACCGATTTTACGCATAAAACCTGCATAACCACAATCGTAAGTATGATTATTGGCAAGCATAAGCATATCAACACCCATGTTTTTTGCAGCATCAACTATTGAATCGGGACAATTGAACAAAGGATAACCTGAATATTGCAATCCGTTTTCTGTTCCGCCAAGTGAAACTTCAAGGTTTGCAACACAAAAATCCGCCTTTTCAAGATATGGTTTTACATACTGAAAAATAAGATTAAAATTATAGTCACCGCTTGAAGTCCAGACACTGTTAAAAACAGGAGCATGTATTAACAAATCACCTATCGATGACAATGTTGCTGTAGAAACTACGGCATCGGGGTCATTGTTTTGTTGTGATGAACTTGTACCGGGAAATACATCAGCAGGTTCATTTTTAAACGGTAAATCAAAAATATTGATTGCAACAAACATAACAGCAATCGATATGATTACTGTTAAAAGGAAAGCTTTGAAAAAACGTTTTGCCGGGTTCTTAAATTTTTTATCTGACATTCAGATTCACCCTCAGATTATAATTTTTTAAGCTTGGCGTAAGCGGCCATAATTTTTTTGGTACTTGCTTTTTCAAAAGCAATTTCAAGGAAATAATCACCGCCCACAGGCTGAACAGAAAGGATAACACCTTTTCCGAAAGCATTGTGAACAACTGTATCACCGACTTTATATGTCTCTTTCCCCGATGCAGCTGGTTTGCTCTGAACAGGTTCAGATTTTGTCTGATAATGCTTAGGAATAGTATATGACTTTTCAGTTTTTGTTTCCTGAGGCTGGAACATAATTTTTTGAGCAGTTGTTATACTGTTTTTAGATATATTATCAATAAGTTCAGCCGGAATTTCGGAAACAAAACGAGAAGGTCTGTTGTGGGTTGTTGAACCAAACAGTAATCTTGTTTTTGTTGCAGTAAGGTAAAGTTTTTCCTTTGCACGTGTTATACCAACATAAGCAAGCCGTCTTTCTTCTTCGATTTCAGAAGGAACATACATTGACTGCATACCAGGGAAAATCCCCTCTTCCATACCTGCAATAAACACAAATGGAAATTCAAGACCTTTTGCTGAATGCAGTGTCATCAGAGTTACCGTATCAGCTTCAGCATTGTAATTATCAATATCGGTCATAAGTGAAACTTCTTCAAGGAAAGTACCGAGAGTTGCATCTTCAACTTCCTCCTGATGTTTCAACAAGTTAGATGATATTTCGTTTAAATTTTCTGTACGATCAATATAAGTTTCTTTATCAAGTGAAAGTGATTCAAGATATCCGCTTTCGGTCATTACAAGCTGAAAAAGTTCGTGAAGTCGAAGCGATTCGGCTTTGATTCTTATTTCCTCCATCATATTGATGAAACTTCTGATTTTATTTTCAGCACGAGAAAGAACAGGATAGTCTTCTGCATTTTTAAGCACTTCATAAAGACTTGTACCAAGTCCTCCGGCGATTTCAAGAGCATGATTTATCGTTGTGTCGCCGATTCCTCTTTTAGGTTCATTGATAATTCGTCTTAAACGTATATCGTCTGACGGATTGTTAATAACAGTAAGATATGCAAGAGCATCTTTGATTTCCTTACGCTCATAGAATCTGTGACCACCAATAACTCTGTAAGGAACCGCCGAGCGTACAAGAGCATTTTCAATTGCGTTAGACTGCGAGTTCGTTCTGTAAAGAATGGTGTGGTCAGACCATTTTTTGCCGTCAGAAACATTGTCAATTATAGTGTCTGCGATGAATCTACCCTCTTCTCTCTCATCGTAAGAAATTGACAGAGTTATCAACTCACCTTCGCCATTATCAGTCCACAGATTTTTACCTTTTCTGCCCTCATTATTCGCAATAACTGCATTTGCAGCGTCAAGAATATTCTGTGTAGAACGATAGTTTTGTTCAAGGCGGATAACTCGTGCATTTCTGTACCTTTCTTCAAAAGACAAAATATTCTCTATTGTTGCACCTCTAAAACGGTAAATACTCTGGTCATCATCACCGACAACACATATATTTCTATGTTTTGCTGCGAGAAGTTCGGTAAGTCTGTACTGTACGTGGTTAGTATCCTGGTATTCGTCAACCATAATATATCTGAACTTCTTCTGATAATATTCAAGAACATCGGGACATTCTTCAAAAAGTCTGACAGTATTGACAATAATATCATCAAAGTCCATTGCATCTGCATTTTTAAGCATCTGCTGATATTTTGTATAGGCTCTTGAAATCATCTGAAGACGGATATCACCGCCTGCACTTTTAGCATACTCTTCAGGAGAAATAAGAGAATCCTTAGCGTGGCTTATTTCGGTCAATACATTTTTTACAGGCAACATTTTGTCACTGATTTCAAGTTGGCGCATACATTCTTTCATCATACGTTTACTGTCATCAGTGTCATATATTGTGAAATTAGAAGAAAAACCGATTCTGTTCCCATCTCTTCTTAAAACTTTGGCACAGAATGAATGAAATGTACTGGCCCATATATCCTCACCCTGAGTACCCAACATATTAACAAGTCGTTCTTTAAGTTCACCTGCTGCTTTGTTGGTAAAAGTGATTGCAAGAATCTGCCAGGGTTTGGCAGCATTGACACTTAACAAGTCTTCAACATCAAACAAATCACTTGTTTTACCGTCAAGATAGTCCTGCATAAGTTGAATATCGTAGTCACTTACCTGGAAATAGCAGTCTTCTGAATTATATGCATTACCAAATTTTATTAAATTATAAATCCTGTTGACAATAACAGTGGTTTTACCGCTTCCTGCACCGGCAAGAATAAGCAAAGGTCCGTCAGTATGTAAAACTGCCTCCAACTGCATCTTGTTCATACGGGAAAATTGTTTTTCAATTATTCTTTTTCTTAACTCTAAAAATCTACTGTTCATATTTTCACCTTTAAATATGTTATCGATATATTTTATCATTTTCAGACAAATTATTCAATATAAATATTGAACTTAAAAGCATTTATTGATATAATATTTTCAGATTTTCAGGAGGATTTTTATATGAGATGTGTTATAGTCGGCGGTGCCGATATAAATAACTATAAAGAAGTGCGAAAATATCTGAAAAATGATGATTTCTGTATATTCTGTGACAGCGGACTGAAGCATATTTCAGGACTTGAAACAAAACCCGACCTGATTGTTGGTGATTTTGATTCATACGAAAAACCGTCAACTGACACAGAAACAATCGTGTTACCTCGCGAAAAAGATGATACAGATACTGTCTTTGGAATAAAAGAAGCTATAAAAAGAGGTTTTGACGACTTTTTGCTCATAGGTGTAATAGGTAACAGACTTGACCATTCACTTGTGAATGTTTCAGTGCTTAACTATCTTCACGAAAATGGCAAAAAAGGCAAAATTGTTGATGATTATTCTGAGATGGAAATCATTGCAGATAATACTGCAGAAATCACTGATAATTTCTCATATTTTTCACTTATAAATATGTTTGGCGTAAGTGAAGGTGTAACAATAAAAAACGCAAAATTCCCACTTGAAAATGAAACAATCACCTCAGATTATCAGTATGCAACAAGTAATGAGGTATTAAAAGGACATACTGCAGAAGTATCTATAACAAAAGGAAAGTTACTCTTAATAAAAGTAAAATGAGCAGTGTTATAACTGCTCATTTTTTTACCATTTAACATCCCAACGTGATGATGCTTTACCTGCACGTATAGATTTATCTTTAACTATTTTTGATTTTGGTTTGGAAGTTTTCACTTTCTCCATTAAAAGCCGCTTATGTTCTTCTGAATCAAGAGGCAGTTCAACTGTTTTTCCTGTCCAGTCAGATAAATGAATAGCATTTGAAATGCTGAGTCCTTTTATTCCATCCTCGCCTGGGGATATAAGGTCCTCGCCATAAAGAATTGAGTTGACAAAATTCTGCAGAATCTGATTATGTGCAGAAGAATCGTTTTCCTCAGGTATGTACTCGGAATATTCACATTCAAGTGCTTTGAAGTCATCGCGGGAATAGTTTCTATATTCCTTTTCTGAAACAGAGTACTTCCACATAGAAAGCTTACCCTGTTCAATTACAATTTTTGCTTTGTCACAAGAAATTTCAAGTCTATTAGTACCCGGATTTTCACCTGTTGATGTAAACAAAGCACCGGTAGCACCATTAGAAAATTCAAAAAATGCAGTTACATCATCTTCAACTTCAATATCATGATATTTACCGTAATAACAATGCGCTGAAACCTTTGTAGGCATCCCCACAATCCATTGCAGAATGTCAATATTATGGGGACATTGGTTAATTAAAACTCCTCCGCCCTCATCTTTCCAAGTAGCTCGCCATAAACCTGAGTCATAGTATTCCTGACGGCGATACCAATTGGTAATAATCCACACAACTCTCTTGAGTTCTCCTGTTTCACCTGAAAGAAGTAATTCACGGGCTTTTCTGAAAATCGGATTAGTTCTTTGATTATACATAATAGCGAACTTTTTACCACTTTTTTCAGCCTCTGCATTCATTTCTTCAACTTTTTGCACATAAACACCTGCGGGTTTTTCTGTGAGAACATTGAGATTCTTTTTAAAAGCATCTATTGCCACAACAGGATGAAGATAATGAGGTGTTGCAATAATAATTGCATCAACATCATTAGAAGATAAAAGTTCAGAATAGTCACCAAAAACCTTAACGCCAATAAGATTTTCTTCTGCCCATTTTCTTTTGCTTTCATCTATATCACAAACAGAAACCAACTGCGCATTTTCAATTTTTCCATCATACAAGTTTTTGGCATGGCTCGAGCCCATATTACCGATGCCGACAATACCAAACCTGACTTTTTCCATACAATCGCCTTCTTATGCTATTGTTTTATATTCTTTTAAATTACTCAGATAATTTATTTTTAATATTAAAATAGCAGATTTTTTCTGCAATTTTTACTGCACTTTCATAAGGTGCAAATTCACCTTTTTCAACAGCCTCACCAAGAGCAGAAGAAAGAATTCTTCTGAAATAATCGTGTCTTGCATATGAAAGGAAGCTCCTGCTGTCTGTAAGCATACCGTAGAAAGTGCCGATCGCTGCAGTTTCGCTATAAACTTCAATCTGTTTCTTGATTCCACTTAAGTTATCACAGAACCACCAGGCAGCACCCAATGAAACGTTTCTGAAAGAACGGATACCTGTTGCGATTTCATAATAAATCGTGGGATTAAGTGTATAGACAATAGTGCAGGGAAGTCTGTCTTCCTGTTCCATTTTATCAAGTAAAGCAGTAATTACAGATGCTTTTATGGGGTCACCCACACTATCTCCACCTACATCTCTGCCGAGTTTTTCAAAAAGTGTTGTTGATGCATTTCTTTTTACCGCAAGATGGAGTTGCATTATAAGACCGTGCTTTTTATAAAGACCTCCGAGGAAAACATACAGGTTTGAAATAAAAGCATCATATTCTTTCTCAGTAAGAATTGAACCTGACAAAATTTTTGCGAATGCATCCCCTGCTTCTGAATCGTTGCCAATGTATTCTGGGAATCTTTCAATGCCTACGTCAGTCATTTTACATCCCATTAAAACAAAGAACTCCACTCTCTTTTTAAGAGCCTTTTTAAGTGATTCGAGGTCAGTTACTTTTACACCTGAACATTCAGAAAGTTTTGCGATGTAATCTTTATATCCGTCAGCGGTATAAAGGAAAAGATTATCAGTTCTGAAAGAGGGACAAACCTTCGCTTTTATGTCAGAGTCATCAGCAATCAATTTGTGATATTCCAATGTGTCGATTATGTCATCAGTTGTTGCAATATATTCAACATTTGAATCTTTAATAAGTTTTCTGGGAGACATTGCAGTTTCTTTAATTACTGCGTTTGCTTTAACCCATATTTTTTCTGCATTTTTGACTGTCAAAGGTTCGTTTATACCAAAAAACTGTTTCAGTTCCATATGAGACCAATGATAAAGAGGGTTTCCGAGTGCCATTTCCAAAGCCTCAGCATATTTCAGGAACTTTTCTTTCCAGGAAGCATCACCTGTAATATACTTTTCATCAATACCAACACTTCTCATAAGACGCCACTTATAGTGGTCTCCGGCAAGCCAGATTTCACCGATATTATCAAAAGGCTTATCTTCATAAATCTCTTTCGGCTGAAGATGGCAATGATAGTCGATAATAGGAAAATCTTTTACTGCTTTATAGATTGCTTCTGAAGTTTCATTGTTGAGAAAAACATTTTCAGAATAAAATTCTTTTTTCATAGTGTAAATCCTCACCTTTAATATTTTCTGCTGAGAAGTTTTTCAGCGTCTTCACGTTCAATTTTTCCTGCATTGCAGTCAGCCATAATCTGAACGTCCTTATCGTTAAGTTTATAGAATTTCCAGATTATCAAACCTAAAATACAGCCAATTGCAGGAACCATAACATAAACGAACCAAAGAACATCCAGAGCGTGATCAGACTGAGTTATGCCTGATGTAGAAAGTTCCTGGAAGTTTTCAACTTCAACGCTGATCCAACCTGTTGATTTAAGACCAAGCAGGAACATACCGAGTGCACCTGAAATAGCAGCTGTAAGTTTAACCATAAATGTCTGAATTGCAAAAGTAATTCCATTTGCTTCGATGCCTGATGTATATTTGCCGTATTCAGCACAGTCAGGTGTGAACATAAACATAAGCACACCGTAAACACCCATAGGAATAGCACGAAGTGTAGAGAGAATAATGTAAACTATAATATTCTGCTTACCAACAAGCCAGATAACAATACTAAGAACCACGTTTGCAACGTTACAAAGCATCATAAGTTTAGTTTTATCAATTTTCTTAAGGATTCTCGGTACAAGCAGTGAGAAAATTAACTGAGGTGCTACGCCTATTGCGCCTACAACAAGTGCAAACAACTCATTGTTAAAGATATAATATGAAACGAAAAGATTGAATGCTGCACTGACATTGAATGCTGAATAGAAGAAGAAACCAATGTAATAAATCAGCAGATATTTATTTTTAAACAGATATTTAAACATTTTTCTTATGGTAAATGTTTCTTCATCAACTGAATTGAATCTTTCTTTGATATTGAATAAAACAGGTACCATTGTCACAACTGCAAAAACACAAGTAATTACCGCAACAACTGAATAATTTGAATTGACTTTTTCACTTACAAGAACAGATGCAACAAGCGTAGTTACTGCAGTACCTACACCGCCCCATATACTCTTATATGAGAGCATACTGTTTCTTTCATCCATATTTTTTGTCATTGAAGTAATAACGCCGTAAATCGGTACGTCGCACAATGTGTATGCAGTATCCCAAAAGATATAAGCAACTGCAAACCAGACGAGTTTCAATGTTTCACCGCTGTTCTTCGGAATTACAAACAGGAGCAATGTTGAAAGCGGGATGAGTACAGTTGAAATTTTAAGCCATGGCAGATATTTTTTGCCGCTTTTAAATTTAACTGAGTCAAAAATCACACCGAAAATTGCATCATTGATTGCATCCCATACCTTTACAAGAAGCATAATTGTACCTGCTTTTGCAAGGTTTACACCCTGGAACATAAGGTATGTAACAAGAAAAGAAGAAACGAGAGTATAAATCATATTCTGCCCTGCGAAATAGATATAATAACTCTTTCTCTCTTTATTATCGGTTTCCCAACCGAGTGGTGTTTCATTCAATTTTTTAAACATTGACAATCACCTCTGCACAGATTATTTATTGTATTATTAAATATTATAATATATAGATTTTTATAAATCAATAAAAATTGTAAATTTATATACCTAAAATGTATTAGTTGTAACAAAAAAAAGAAAAACGACAAGTTTTTATAAACCTGTCGTTTTTCTGGCTGGGATGGCTGGATTTGAACCAGCGGATAACGGAGTCAAAGTCCGGTGCCTTACCGCTTGGCGACACCCCAATATATTAAATTGTAAAAATGGGCAAAAAAATGGGGTGGATGATCGGGGTCGAACCGACGACCTCCAGGGCCACAACCTGGCACTCTAACCAACTGAGCTACATCCACCAAATAAACATATTTATTGGAATACCCGCCGAATAAATTCGGAAATTATTGTGGCAATACAAATATTCCGTAAACAACGTACATAATTATAACAGAGATATTCTATAATGTCAATAGAAAGTTAATAATTTTTTTCTTTAAATTTTAAAAACTTTTTAACCGAGTTTATTATTTTTTGTGCAAACTAATATAAATTGTATGTGCATTTAAAAATGACGAGAAAACTTATAATTTGTTATTGACTTTTAATTTTTTACAATATAAAATGGACTTGTACCAAATCTTAGAAACAAGGTGATGATTATGGGTATATTAGATTTTGTTGTATTTCTCGGCGGTGTAGGACTTTTCCTGTATGGTATTAAAATAATGGGTCAGGGTCTTGAAATGGCTGCCGGAAGCAAACTTAAATCAATGCTTGATAAAGTTACATCCAATAAGTTTATGGCAGTACTTATCGGTGTGGTTATCACAGCATTGATTCAGAGTTCATCTGCTACTACTGTTATGGTTGTCGGCTTTGTTAATGCCGGACTTATGAATCTGGTTCAGGCAACAGGCGTTATTATGGGTGCTAACGTAGGTACAACCGTGACAAGTGTCCTTATTGCTCTTGACCTTTCAGCAATAGCACCTGTCTTTGTCTTTGGCGGTGCAGCACTTCTGGTTTTCGCAAAGAAAAAATTCCTGACACATATCGGTGAAATTTTAGCAGGTTTCGGTCTGTTATTCATTGGTATGGATACTATGTCAAGTGCTATGGAACCGTTAAGAGATTCCCCCGTATTCATTGATTTGATGGTTGGAGCAAAAGAGAATCCCCTTGTAGGAATTCTGGTTGGTCTTGTTTTCACTGCAATCATTCAGAGTTCATCTGCCAGTATTGGTATCTTGCAGGCACTTGCATTAAAGGGTCTTGTTCCTATTGAGTTTGCAGTTTTTGTTCTTTTTGGTCAGAACATCGGTACTTGTGTTACTGCACTTCTTTCATCAGCAGGCAGTAAAACAAACTCAAAACGAGCAGCTGTTATCCACCTTTTATTCAACACATTCGGTACTGCGATTTTTGTTCTGATTTCACTTTTCACACCTTATATCGATCTTCTGAAATCTATCAGTGACGATACTGTTGTTCAGATTTCTGCTGCACATATTATCTTTAATATTGTTAGCACTTTGATACTTTTTCCCTTCTCAAACAAGCTTGTAGCGCTCTCACGTCGGATTATCCCCGACAAAGAGGACAAGCTTTCCAAAACACAACAGCTTTCATACCTTGATGAACGTATTCTTTCCACTCCTCCCCTTGCAGTTAAACAAGCAGGTAACGAAGTTGTCAGAATGGCTGAGCTTGCGAAAGAAAACTTTGTAAAGGCAGCAAGAGCCTTTATTAACATCGACGACTCAGAACTCGAAGAAATTGAAAGCACAGAAGAAGTTATCAACTTCCTTAATCACAGTATAACACCTTACCTTGTTAAAATAAACAATCTCGACATCAGTGAACAGGACTCAGAATATATCAGTAGCTTGTTCCACGCTGTAACAGACATCGAACGTATCGGCGACCACGCAACAAACCTTGCAGAAGCAACTATTTACAGAAAAGAAAACAAACCTGTTCTTTCTGAAGATGCGATCAATGAACTTAATGTTATGATTGAAAACATCGAAACGCTTCTTGATAAGTCAATTGAAATTTTCAAAAATCAGTCAGCTACTATAGAACAGGCAAAAGAAGCCGTTGACCTTGAAGAGCACATTGACGACCTTCACGATGAAGCAAATAATAATCATATCAAACGTATGAATAAGGGTAAATGCGATACAAAAGCAGGTATGTTGTTTATCAATACAATCACTGACTTTGAAAGAGTTGCTGACCACGCTATCAACATCGCTTTCTACATTCACAATCCCCCACAGGTTTCAAAAGAATAATTCATTAACGGATATGTCGAAAGATATATCCGTTTCTTATATTTATGGTTGAAAATATTGAAAAATGGTGTATAATACTATTAAACTAGCAGAAAGGTTCTGATGTTAATGAAATTCAAAGACGAACGTAATCTTACAATGTTATTCGATTTCTATGAACTCACAATGGCAAACGGATATTTCAAAAATGGCATTGGTGAGAAAACTGCATATTTTGATATGTTTTTCAGAAAAGTACCTGATAACGGCGGTTTTGCTATTATGGCAGGCGTTGAACAGATGATTGATTATCTGAAAAATCTTAAATTTACAGAAAATGATATTGATTATCTTAGAACAAAGGGTTTCGGTGAAGAATTCCTTGATTATCTGAGAAACTTTGAATTCAAATGTGATGTATGGGCAGTAAGAGAAGGTACACCTATTTTCCCGGGCGAACCCATTGTAACCGTAAAAGGTCCTGTTATTCAGGCGCAGTTCATAGAAACAATGATTCTTCTTTCAATCAACCATCAGAGTCTTATTGCAACCAAAGCAAACAGAATAGTCAGAGCATCTGAAGGCAGAGCAGTTATGGAATTCGGTTCACGTCGTGCTCAAGGATATGACGGTGCAATTCTTGGTGCAAGAGCTGCATACATAGGCGGTTGTGCAGGAACTGCGTGTACAATTACAGACAGTCTTTATGGTGTCCCTGCACTCGGTACTATGGCTCACAGCTGGATTCAGATGTTTGATACGGAACTTGATGCTTTCTGTGCATACGCGAGAGAATATCCTGATAACTGCACACTTCTTATTGACACATATAATGTTATAAAATCAGGTATTCCTAATGCAATTGAGGCTTTCAAAAGAGAAGTTCTCCCTCGTGGTTTCAGACCGAAAGGTGTGAGAATTGACAGTGGCGATATAACCTATCTTTCAAAGAAAGCTAGAAAAATGCTTGACGAAGCAGGTTTTGAAGATTGTAAAATTGTTGCATCCAACTCACTTGATGAATACATCATTCGTGATATGCTCCTTCAGGGCGCCCAGGTTGATTCCTTCGGTGTAGGCGAAAGACTTATCACCGCCTCATCAACCCCTGTTTTCGGCGGTGTTTATAAGCTTGTAGCAGTTGAAGATGACAACGGCAACATCATTCCCAAAATCAAAATAAGCGAAAACGTTGCAAAAATTACAACTCCCGGTTTCAAAAATGTTTACAGATTATACGACAACGAAACAGGTAAAGCAATGGCTGACCTTATTACACTTGCTGACGAAACAATCGATGATGAAAAACCATATGAACTTTTCGACCCTGACCACACATGGAAGAGAAAAACAATTGAAAACTTCACATCTGTTTCATTGAAAGAAAAGATATTTGAAAATGGTAAATTCATCGGCAAAGACAGAGACATTCGTGAATTACGTGACTATTGTGCTGCACAGATTGACACACTTTGGGATGAAGTAAAACGTTTTGAAAACCCACACAATTACTACGTTGACCTTTCACAGAAACTCTGGGAGGAGAAAAACAGACTTCTTGAAAGTCACAAATAAAGAGGTAGATTTTATGTTTAAAATAGGTTGCCACCTTTCTGCGTCTGCAGGATATGTTCATATGTTGAAAGAAGCATTGAGCATCAGTGCAAATACTTTTCAGTTTTTCACAAGAAACCCACGTGGTGGTAAAGCAAAAGATATTGACGAAAACGATGTCAATGAGTTCAACAGATTAGCAAAAGAAAACAATTTTGCTCAGATTCTTGCACACGCGCCTTACACACTTAATGCTTGTTCTGAAAACACAAGAACAAGAGAATTTGCATTAGAAGTTTTTGCAGATGATTTAAGAAGAATGGAATACACTCCAAATAACCTTTACAATTTCCACCCCGGCAGCCACGTAGGACAAGGTGCTGAAAAAGGAATTGAACTGATTGCCGACACTCTCAACACTGTTCTATTTGAAGATATGACAACAACTGTTTTACTTGAAACAATGGCAGGTAAAGGCAGTGAGGTCGGAAGAAACTTCGAAGAAATCAAAGCAATTATAGACAAAGTTGAATTAAATCATAAACTCGGTGTGTGCCTTGACACCTGTCATATATATGACGGAGGTTATGATATTGTAAACGATCTTGATGGCGTACTCGATGAATTTGACAGTATTATTGGTCTTGACAGACTTAAAGCAATCCATCTTAATGACAGTTTACACGGTTTTGAAAGCCACAAGGACAGACACGCTAAAATCAGCGAAGGTCATCTCGGCAGTGAAACTGTAATCAGGATAATCAATCATCCGAAACTGAGAGACCTCCCCTTCCTTCTTGAAACGCCAAACGATGTGGATGGATATGCGAAAGAAATTGCCTTTTTAAAAGAAAACAGACAATAAAAAGTACCGTGGAGCCATTAAAACTCCACGGTATATTTTTTATTTAATTATTCAGCGTCTGCTGTTTCAACAACTGCTTCTTCTGCTGCAGCTGCTTCTTCGATAATTTCAGCTTCTTCTGCTGCTTCTTCTTCAGCAAGAAGTTCGCGGATTGAAAGGCTAACGCGTTTCTTATCGAAATCGATAGCTGTAATCTTAGCCTGAACTGTTTCACCGGCTGTAAGAACATCCTGGGGTTTCTCAATGTGCTTGTTAGCAATCTGAGAAATGTGGATGAGACCGTCAATGCCGGGGATAACCTGAGCAAATGCACCGAATGTTGTCATACCAACGATCTTAGCATCAACAACTGTTCCTTCGGGATAATCTCTTCTGAGGATTTCCCACGGATTGTCTTCTGCACGTTTGAAGCCAAGAGAAATTCTTCTCTTTTCAGCATCTGCTTCTTTAACGAATACTTTAATTGTATCGCCAGCTTTTACAACATCTGAGGGATGTTTGATACGTTTCCAAGAAAGTTCAGAAATGTGAACCATACCTTCAACACCAGCTGCAAGTTCAACAAAAGCACCATAGTTTGTAAGTGTTTTTACTGTACCTGTATATTCCTGGCCAGCTTCAAGCTGTGCCCAGAACTGAGAAATGATTTCTTTTCTTTCTTCACGGAGTACTGTGCGGATTGAACCAACAGCACGTTTACGTTTGTCATCAACTTCGATAACCTTGAACTTAACAGTTGTTCTGAGAAGTTCATCAAGTGCCTGTCCCTTGGGAACACCTGTAAGAGATGCGGGAACAAATACTTTAACACCGTTTGTGAGAACGCGTACACCACCGCGTACAAGTTCTGTTACGATACCTTCAAATACAGCGCTTTCATCTGCAGCAGCTTTTACAAAGTTGCCCCAGAGTTTACCAGCATCTGCTCTTTTCTTAGAAAGCATTACAGTACCTTCTGCATCGTTTGTTTTCATGATGATGAGTTCAAATTCATCACCGATTTTTACTTCTTTTGAAGCATCAGCGGTAGGATCGTTGCTGTATTCGCTCATAGGAATAAAGCCAGCATGTTTTCTGCCGATATCAACCTGAATTTCTGTAGGTGTGATACCCATGACAACGCCGATAACTCTCTGGTCAGAGTTCATATTTGCAAGTGAAACTTCAAGAGCTTCAGTGAAATCCATATCATCGGTTATTTCTCTTGCAGCCTCGACAGTTGTCACCTCCTGTTCAGCAACGGTATCAACCTTTGCTTCAAAATCAATCGGTTCGTTTACAATTTCGGACATGATTATGTACCTCCTTTATTATTGAGGCAGGAGTCGAGGCCCCTGCTGTTATGCCGATTTTATCAAACTGGGACAAGTCAATACTTTCAAGCTCATCAGCAGTTTCGATAAGGTATGTTGGACAATTCCCCTCGCAAGTGCTTTTTAACTTCTGGGTATTTGAACTGTGTCTTCCTCCGACAATCAGCATAGCATCGCATTCAAGAGAAAGAGTAACCGCTTCACTTTGTCTTTTATGCGTTGCAGAACATATTGTATCAAATATTTTTGCATTTGTACATAGCAAATTTATATTTTTTTTACAATTTTTCCACTCTTTTGCAGAAAATGTTGTTTGTGCGACAATTATTATTCTTTTTTCGCATAATTCACCCTTCGTTTTGAGCAAATCAATCAATTCTTCACTGTTATTAAAGATATATGTTTCACCTTTAGAATAACTTTTGATTCCGACAACCTCCGGGTGTTTTTCATCGCCGGCAATAAGCACAGGAATATCTTCTGATGAATTTTCAGATACAATTTTATGTATCTTCTTTACAAAAGGACATGTAGCATCAAGAAATTTTTTACCTGAAACCTCAATTTCACTCATCAGAGAACAAGGAATGCCGTGAGTTCTGATAATAATCGTGGAGTCTGATTCGGCTTCATCAGGATTATCAATGATTTTTGCACCTTTTTCAGCCATATCATCAATAACCTGCTGATTGTGAATAATAGGTCCGAGAGTTGAGACATTCTCTTTTTTACCGAGAAGTTCATACGCCAACTCAACCGCCCTGTTCACACCGAAACAGAAACCTGCAGATTCAGCAAGAATTACTTCTTTCAAAGTCCTTTCCTCCACAGAGCAACAGTTTCATCAAAAATTATTCTTGAAGCATTTCTGATTTCAGATGTTGAACGTGTTCCGTCAGTAAAACCAAGGTCTTCAAACTTGATAAGTTTACCATATCTTACTGTGCAAGGTCTTCTGAAACCTTTCTTTTCACCAATATGTATAGAGCAAGGTACTACATCAGCATTTGTTGCTTTGGCAATAAGCGCAACACCTGATTTTGCTTTCTGAGGTTCTCCACCCTCTTTGTTTCTTGTTCCTTCGGGAAAAATACCGATAACTTCACCACTTTTTATAAGCTTTATTGCATACTCAATTGATGACTTATCAGATGATCCTCTTTTTACAGGAAACGAATTGAAGTGTGTAAGGAAAAATCTTCTGAAAGGCTTTTCAAAAGTTTCATACTTCGCCATAAAATGAATAACCCTGCCACTGTTCATTGCAAGAAGAACAGGGTCAAATGATGTAAGATGGTTTGCAGAAACTATGTATGCTCCCGTTTTAGGGAGATTTTCCTGACCCTCATATCTGAGCTTATATTTAAGTGACATTATAAACTTTGCAATAGGAACTGCAATAGTATAAAGTTTATAGTTTTTTATTCGTGAATAATCAAAATGGTCTGTCATAATCTTTCTCCTATCAGTGCAGAAAGTCTATCAATAGACTCCTGGAGTGTAAGGCCTGTTGAATCAAAAATCATTGAGTCTTCAGCAGGTTTAAGTGGTGCAATAGGTCTGTTTGAATCCTGGAAATCACGTTCTTTCATTTCTTTGAGAACCTGTTCATAGGAATCGTTTATACCCTTTTCTTGGAGTTCCTTATATCTTCTTGTAGCGCGTTCTTCAACATCAGCGGTCATAAAAATCTTAATCTGCGCATCAGGAAGAACAACTGTACCGATATCTCTGCCGTCCATAAGGCAATTGTTTTTCTTTGCAATATCACGCTGTAAATCAAGAAGAAATGCTCTGACATTGGGAATTGCAGACACATTAGATGCTGCCATTGAAGCATCAGGGGTTCTGATAGCCTCAGACACGTCTTCATCATTGAGAAAAACTCTCTGAGCACCGTCAACAAATTTCAACTCTATTTTAATATCACCGAGAAGCGCTGAAACACCCTCAGCATCTTTCGTATTAACTTCTTTACGGATAGCAAAAAGACCGATTGCTCTGTAAAGAGCGCCTGTATCTACGTAAATAAAACCAAGTTTCTTTGCAAGTCCTTTTGCAACTGTACTTTTACCTGCACCAGCAGGACCGTCAATAGCAATATTTACTGAACTCATAATAACAATCCTTTCTCATTCTGATAAAACGCTTTTGCCTGCAAGCATTCCCGTTGAAAAGGCAATCTGTAAATTGAAACCGCCCGTATAACCGTCAACATCAATAACTTCACCAGCAAAATACAAATTATTAACTTTTTTGGACATCATATTTTTAGGATTTATGTCTTTAACTGAAACGCCACCAGATGTTATGATAGCCTCATCAATTGGTCTGAAACCGTTAATTGTAAGTTTCAGATTTTTCAGGAGATAGACAAGATTTTCTCTCTCAGCACGTGTAATCTGATTAACTTTCTGAGAAGGTCTGATTCCGCTTAATTTAACAATCACAGGAACTAACTTCTTAGGCAGAAGCGAATCAAGCGCATTTATGAAATTCTTGTTTGAATTTTCAAGAAAATCTCTCTGTATTCTCTTATCAAGTTTATCTTCGTCAAGTGCAGGTTTAAGGTCGATATAAAGCTCGTATTTACCTTTTTTCATATCACGCATATGTGAACTTGCACTGAGAATAACAGGTCCTGAAACACCGAAATGAGTGAATAACATCTCTCCGAAATCTTTGTAGATACATCTGAATTTTTCGGTATCTTCAATTCTGATTTCAATATTTCTCAAAGATAATCCCATAACATCACTGCACCAGCCTTCATGTACTTCAAGAGGTACAAGTGATGGTTTGGGTTCAACAATAGTATGCCCTGACTGTTCAGCTAAAATGTATCCGTCACCTGTAGAACCTGTCAGAGGATACGATTTACCACCCGTTGCAACGATTACACTTCTTGCTTTTATAACATCACCGTCATAAGTGATAACACCTTCAATAGTTCCGTCTTTTACAATCAGTTCTTTAGCTCTGCCTGTTACAACAGATGCGCCGGATGTAAGAGCAAACTTTCTCAGTGCATCAACAACGTCTGATGCTTTATCACTTTCAGGAAAAACGCGGTCACCTCTTTCAACTTTAAGAGGTACACCCCAATCTTCAAAAAATTCCATAGTATCAGCAGGCATAAATTTTGAAAATGCACTGAAAAGGAATCTTCCGTTTACAGGAATGTTCATAATAAGATCGTTAAGCAGTGTGCAATAGTTAGTCACATTACATCTGCCTTTGCCTGTTATCATAACTTTTCTTGCAACTTTTTCATTACGTTCAAGTATAACTGTTTTTAAACCTCGTCCTGCAGCAGCACCTGCGGCCATCAGACCTGCAGCACCGCCACCAATTACACAAACATCAAACATTATCAGATGTCTCCTCAAATTTATCGTAAACTTCGTACTGGTCCCATATTTCTTCGAGAGCCTCATAGTTTTCCCGGAGTTCAGCACCTTTTTCAAGCGTGATAGCCGCAATCAGTGAGTTAAGGAGACTCAGCGGAGCAACAAGCGAGTCAACAATGGAAGCCATACCGCTTTTTGCTTCAAGAACATAGTCTGACATACGAGCAATGGGAGCGTTAGCGTTATCAGTAATTGCAATCACACTCACTCCCCTGTCTTTCATAAAACGAACTGCACGGATTGTCAGAGCAGAATATCGGGGCATTGAAATGGCAATACAAACATCATCCTTATTGATTCTGAAAATTTCTTCATAAAGCTCGCTGTCACTTGAAACATTGATAAGAACAACATTATCAAAAATGAGTTTGAAATAATAACTCAGGAACCCCGCAAGAAAAGCTGCACTTCTTACACCAAGAATATAGATTTTCTTTGCCTGCATAATTGTTTTAACACTGGCA
>JAZRQI010000217.1:0-3809 GCA_045649705.1 Acutalibacteraceae bacterium | reverse complement strand
GTTTCGAGAATAAAACTTGTGCTTACCTTATCGCGCATTGCAGTGAGGTTTGCTGCAATTTCAGCTGCGGAAGTGCCGTATTCTGCCATTTCGCAACCTTTGATAGCAAGTACTGCAATTCCTGTAGAGAGTCTTCTGGTGTCAACAACATGAATGTTATCAAAATCCATTGCTGCAATGCATGCATTCTGATATGTTGAAGAAATCGCACTGCTCAAAGATAAATGTACAACGGAACAGCCTTCATCTGCGAACTTTTTAAAGAAATCCTGATATTCTGCAACAGAAATAGCTGATGTTGAAGGCAGAATGTTTTTTTCGTTGAATGCGTTATATATATCATCGGGAGTTATATTCACACCATCAAGGTAATCCTCAGTATCGAGGATTACGTGCAGCGGGATGATTTCAATGCCGTATTTTTTTGCTTGCTCGGCAGAGAGATCGATCGGGCTGTCGGCCGTTATAACTGTTTTTTTCATCTATATTACCATCCTTGATCGATTGATGTCTGATTAATTAGTCAACATTATACCATAATGTGTAAAATAAATCAATCTGTAAAACACAAAACATAGAAATATTCATTTAATGTTCATAAATTAAAATTTATTAATGTTTCATCACCCTATATTATTGCACCTACAACCAGCATTTCTTCAATTTTTTCATAAATTTCATCAAGTTGTTCTACAGGCAAAGGGTTTTCACCTTTGCCTATTTCTATTGTAAACGCACTTCTGCCGAAATATTCAATAAACCAATCTTTAAATCCGCCGTGACTTGCGAGGGAATCGTTTTCGACTAATTCATACCCGCTGCAGACACTGAAAATGTTCGCCATAGTAAGACTGTTTTCAGGTGTATTATCACCATAAGACCAGTATATTTCTTCACCTTGAGAATGCAAAGCAAAAGCGTGGTCGATGTGATTTCTTTCACAGAAACGGACAAGAGCCTGCGTTTCAGGCTCGCTGTGAGGTGCAAAGCCACCGTACTGACGTACAGACGGTCCTAAAATTCCTGCCTGTGTTTCCATTTCACGAAGAATTTCCCACCCTGCGTTAAAGTTATGATTCAGGTCAACTCCGTTGCTGTTTGCATTCCATTTGCTTAAATCGTTTCTTGAAATATCTTTCACGAGTCCTGATAGCTTTCCTGCACTTTCTGCACCGTTAAGCACGATTTCAACTCCGTCGGGATTAATGCAGGGGATGATTGTAATTCCTTTAGTCATTAATGAAGCAGCGATATCAACACCTGAAAGTTCTTTTTTTGTGCTTACTGCCTCGCATGTTTTTTCAAGAAAACGCAGAAGCGCCAGTCCTGTCAGCCACTCCTGTGCGTGAAAAGCACCTGTGAAAAGCACTATGTTTTTATAATTCCCAAGGCTGTATGCAGTTATGTCACGTCCGCAAACACTTTTTCCGATTGAGTGGCAAACGAGAAAAGGATATCTGTTTTTCAATTCGTATTTTATTCTTCCACTTTCTTTGAAATCAAATTCTTTCGGTAAAACTATTCTGTTCATTATAAGGCCTCCAAGAAAAAATTATTTTTAGGAAATACTGTTTACATTTCAGTTGAACTTATGCTATTATATATTAGTAAAGCCATAATTTTTGGCGAAAATTATCTGAGAAGAGGATGGCAGGATGGAACTTCACGAGAAAAGAACAGGCGGTGAAACTCTTTATGAGGGAAAAATCATTGACCTTGTAAAGGATACCGTAGAACTTCCCAACGGTGCTGATGCCATACGCGAAGTGGTAATTCACCACGGAGGTGTATGTGTAGCGGCAATTACGGAAGAAGAGGAGGTTTTCCTTGTCAGTCAGTTCAGATATCCGAACGGGAAAGTTCTGCTTGAAGTACCTGCGGGAAAACTTGAAAAAGGTGAGATACCATTTGAAGCAATTAAAAGGGAACTCAAAGAAGAAGTAGGCGCTTCGGCTGAAAACTTTTATTTTATGGGAGAGTTCAATCCCACTCCTGCCTATTGCAGTGAGATAATTTATCTTTACGCTGCAACTGGTCTTACTTTTGGAGAACAGGACCTTGATGAAGACGAGTTCCTGAATGTTGAGAAAATGCCTCTTGAAGACGCTGTGAAAAAAGTTCTCAGCGGTGAAATCACAGACGGCAAAACTCAGGCACTTCTCCTTAAAACATTTATGCATCTGAAAGAAAAAAGTTTACACGAATTTTTAATTACGGAGGACTAATTATGGAAAAGAAACAATGGTACAAAGACGCGGTGGTTTATCAGATCTGGCCTAGAAGCTTCTGCGACGGAAACGGTGACGGTATCGGTGACCTCTGGGGGGTTCTCAGTAAGCTTGATTACATCAAATCACTTGGTGTTGACGTAATCTGGTTTTCACCTCTTTATCCCTCTCCTAACGAGGACTACGGTTACGATATTGCTGATTACAGAAATATTTCTCCCGATTACGGCGACCTTGACCTCTTCAAGAAAGTTCTTGATGAATGTCACAAACGTGGTATGAAGGTTATTATGGACCTTGTTGTCAACCACACATCACGTCAGCACGAATGGTTCCTTGAAAGCCAGAAAGGTCACGATAATCCTTATCACGACTACTATTTCTGGAGAAAAGGTAAATCAGACAAAAAGCCTCCCAACAACTGGCTTTCAACATTTGACGGCGATGCATGGGAATATAACGAAAACCTTGATGAATATTATCTTCACATTTTCGCAAAAGGTCAGCCCGACCTTAACCACGATAATCCCAAGGTAAGAGAAGAAGTTAAAGATATTATGCGCTTCTGGCTTGATATGGGCGTTGACGGATTCCGTGAAGACGTTATTACATGGATTTCAAAAGCAGAGGGACTTCCCAACGGTTTCCCCATTCCCGTTGCTTGCGGACTTGAACATTATACACACGGTCCTCACATCCACGAATATCTTAAAGAATTCAGACACGATGTTCTTGATAACTACGATTGTTTCGTAGTTGGTGAAGCACCTATGATGACTCCCAAGGCTGCACTTCCCTTTATTGAGGAAGGTCCTGATCAGCAGCTTGATATGATGTTCCACTTCCAGCACATGGAAGCTGACTGTTTTATGACAGACCCCATTCCCGTTCCCTTTAACCTTAAGAGAATGAAAAAGGCTTTCTCAAAATGGCAGTATGCTCTTGAAGGCAAAGGCTGGAATGCACTTTATCTTGAAAACCATGACCATCCCCGTATTATCAGCCGTTACGGCAGTGAAGCATACCGTGAGGAAAGCGGTAAAATGCTCGCAGCTATGTATATGCTTCAGAAAGGTACTCCTTTTGTATATCAGGGACAGGAAATCGGTATGACAGACATCCGTCTTCCGAAACTTGATATGTACGAAGACGTATCTACTTACAATGCTCACAGACTTTACAAATCAGTTCTTCATTTCCCCGAAGAAAAAATCATGAATATTGTCAAAAAACGCAGCCGTGACAATGCAAGAACTCCCGTTCAGTGGTCGGCTGAAAAGAACGCAGGTTTCACAACTGCTGACAAACCCTGGTTCTATATCAACGAAAATTACTGGCAGGTTAACGTAGAAGATCAGGAAAAGAAAGAAGATTCAATCCTTAACTTCTACCGTAAGCTTATCAAGTTCAGAAAACAGTATAAGGTTGTCCGTGACGGTATTTATAAAGAACACTATGCAGAAAGCAATAAAATTTACTGCTATGAAAGAGTTCTCGGCAATGAAAAACTCCTTGTTATCTGCTCATTCACAGATAAGCCCGTTGAGTTTACAGCACCTGCAGGTTACAACCTTGAAGAAG
>JAZRQI010000216.1:0-3820 GCA_045649705.1 Acutalibacteraceae bacterium | reverse complement strand
TTTTTTAGGATTTAAGCCAAAAAACTATTGACAAAAGAGGGGTTTGGAATTATAATAGTGGTACGAAGTGGGAGAAAGTTGCTCAAAATGGTGACGAAGTGGGAGTTTTCCACATTTTCCACAGAGTTTTCCACACAAAAGTGGAGATTTCAGATTTTCAAAGGTAAAGGAGGGTTCGAAAATGGCAGATTTCAAAGGAACTTATTTCCATTCACTTGATTCAAAGTCAAGAATGGTTATTCCTGCAGCATTCAGAGATGAACTTGGTCAGAAATTTGTTATTATGAAAACCCTTCCTGACGATAAATGCCTGACACTTTATCCTCTTGATGAATGGGCAAAGGTCAAAGAGGAACTTGATAATCTTCCTGCAGGTGAGAAATACAGAAAATATTACAGGAAAGTCTTTTCAAGAATTGATGACTGTAATATGGACCCTCAGAGCCGTGTTGTTCTCAAGGAGTCTTTCAGAGAGTATGCTGGAATCAGCAAGAATATTGCAATTCTCGGCTCAGGCAGAAAAATAGAAATCTGGGATGAAGAAACCTGGCTTAAACTTCAGAGTGAAGACGATGATGAATTTGATTTCGATGAATCACTTGTAAGATTCTGATTTTTCTGAGGTAACTTGAAATGGAAACAAACATTAACTTTTCACATATTCCTGTTTTTTACAAGGAAGCAATTGAGGCTCTCGACATCAAACCTGACGGAATTTATGTTGACTGTACAGGCGGCGGTGGGGGACACTCCTCAATGATAGCGGAAAAACTTACAACAGGTCACCTTTACACAATAGACCGTGACCCCGATGCCATAAAGGTTCTTAAAGCACGTTTTGACGGTAACGATAAAGTCACAATCGTAAACAGCAGATTTTCGAGAATCAAAGAAATCCTCGAAGAAAACGGTGTAGAAAAGGTTGACGGAATACTGGCTGACCTTGGCGTTTCTTCTTATCAGCTTGATACAGACGAAAGAGGCTTTTCTTTCCATATGGATGCACCTCTTGATATGCGAATGAGCAAAGAGGGACTCTCAGCAAAGGATGTAGTCAACTCATATTCTGCACAGGAGCTTTCAAAAGTAATTTCTGCTTACGGTGAAGAAAAGTTTGCAAGAAACATTGCTAATAACATTGTTAAATACAGAAACGAAAAAGAAATAGAAACAACACTTGAACTTGCAGAAATCATCAAAGAAGCTTATCCGCCCTCAGTAAGAAGAAAAAGCGGACATCCGGCAAGAAAAACTTTCCAGGCAATCAGAATTGAAGTCAATGCAGAACTTGATGAACTGAAAAATTCACTTGACGATATGTTTGATGCGCTGTCAGTCGGTGGCAGAGTGGTGATAATCACATTCCACTCTCTTGAAGACAGAATAGTGAAAGTGAAGTTCAACGATTTTTGTTCAGGATGCACTTGTCCACCTGAATTTCCCGTTTGTGTTTGCGGAAAAATACCCAGAGGCAAACTTCCTTTTAAAGTGAAAGAGCCTACAGAAAAAGAATTAGAAGAAAACTCACGTTCAAGAAGTGCAAAACTCAGAGCAGTAGAAAGAGTGAAAGAATAGAAAAGAAGTAAGAGAAAGGATGGGTAAAATGGCTGAAATAGTTTTCGACCTCGATTTATTTGACGAGGGCACATCAGCGCCCAAACCTGTACCGCAGAAAAAAGAAAAACCAAGAGAAAGAATCAGGGTTCTTGAAGATACACCACAAGTAAAGAGAGAAAGAAGTCACATTCAGGAAAGACGTAATCTCAGGTCAACACTGGCAATAATTTCAATTGCACTTGTCCTTGCCACTGTGGCAGGTTCGTTTATCTTCCTCGGAGCATACATAAACAACTATGACCACCGTATAGCTCAGGTCCAGGAAGAACTGGACATTGCGGAAAGTCAGAACATAATCCTGAATATCAAAAAAGACTCAATGGTGTCATTTGATTCCGTAAGACAGAGTGCGGAAGAAAAAGGTATGATTCAGCGTGACAGATATCAGGTAACATACTTCGAACTGGCACAGGAAGATTATGGCGTTGTAAACCCCGGAAAATAATAAAGTAATAATATAAGCGGCACGGAATAACTATTTTATATAGTGAAATTCCTATGCCGCATTCGTCGTTATTTAAGAGTAGTTACAGAGAGGAGAATCGGGTATGTCATTACCTCAGGCAAACGAAAATACAATGGTTAAAAGAGCCTTGCACATATTGATTATCATAGTTGCAATAGGCTTTGGTGCCTGTGCGATTTTCCTAGGTTATGTTCAGTTGGGATTAGGTGAGGAATACCGTGCAAAGGCAGAAGATAATCAGCTCAGAGACTCTGAGATTTCTGCAGAACGCGGTGTGATTTACGACAGAAACGGCAAGGAACTTGCAAAAAGTGCCTCGGCCTGGAAAATAGTGGTTTATCCCAATAAACTCAGTGAGAGCGACAATGCAAGGGAAATCGTTGTGAAGAAACTTGCAGAGATTCTTAAAACTGATGAAGACACAATCCGTGCAAAGGCAGAACTTTCACAGTACGGCAATATGGTTGTAAAATATCGTGTTGAAAAGGATGTACGAGATAAAATTCTTCTTTTACTTGAAGAAACCTGCGAAACCGTCAAAACAGAAGACGGCACAGCAATTGAGCGTAAGTTTGCAAGATACATCGGTGTTGAAAACGATGTCAAGCGTTATTACCCCTACAATTCATTTGCATCAACAGTTCTCGGCTTTACCGGTACAAACGATGTGGGAACAGGCGGTCTTGAACTTCAGTTTAACTCAATTCTCACAGGTACACCTGGTAGAAAAATCACAGCAGTATCAGGTCAGGGAGATTCAATGCCCTCTGAGTATGAAACAGTCACAGATGCAGTTCAGGGCACAAGCCTTGTGACAACACTTGACGAAACAATCCAGAGATACCTTGAAGAAGGTCTTGACCAGTCAATCAAGGATACAAGCGCAGAATATGCTTACGGCATCATTATGGATGTCAATACAGGTGCAATTCTTGCAATGTCAAGTAAACCTGACTATAACCTTAACAACCCTTATGAAATCACAAGTCAGACAGTTCGTGAACATCTTGATGAAATCGTTGACGAAAGACAAAGGGAAGAAGCAGAAACCACTGCCTGGTTCAATCAGTGGAAAAACAGAACAATTTCAGATACATACGAGCCCGGTTCAGTTTTCAAAATCATAACTGCAGCAGCGGCACTTGAAGAAAACGTATGGGATTTGTCAAAAACCTATGTCTGCGGTGGTGCAATTCAGGTGGATGACAGAAGAATGCACTGTTCTCACCGTGAGGGACACGGCACACAGACATTCGCACAGGCTTTTGCAAACTCATGTAACCCGTTCTTCATCCAGCTTGGTCTTGATATGGGTGTAGATAACTTCTACAAATATTTTGAAGCATTCGGACTTACAGAAAAAACAGGTATTGACCTTCCTTCAGAAGAAGTGGGTAACTACCACAGTGCCGAGTCAATGAAGAAGACAAAAGTCCAGTTGGCATCAAGTGCTTTCGGTCAGTCATTTACCATAACACCTATTCAGACAATCACAGCAGTTTCTGCAATTGCAAACGGCGGAAAACTTCTTCAGCCCTATGTTGTTGAAAAAACACTTGACCCTGACGGGAATGTTATTTCACAAACTAATCCTACTGTCAAAAGACAGGTAATATCAGAAAAAACTGCAGAAATCATCACATCAATGATGGAAGACGTTGTATCATCAGGTACAGGACAGAATGCTTATGTTGCAGGTTACAGAGTTGCAGGTAAAACAGGTACATCTGAAATTCT